>JALYLW010000102.1 GCA_030774055.1 Acidobacteriota bacterium | reverse complement strand
ACTTTGAACGTCACAGGGACGTCGCGGTGCAGCTTGGCCATGACGGTGTGCTCGCCCAGCGTCTTGATCGCTTCGGTGAGCTGGATCTTGCGGCGGTCGACCTCGAGCCCCTGCTTCGCCAGTGCCTCGGCGATCTCGGGCGAGGTGACGGAGCCGAAGAGGTGGTCTTTTTCGCCGGATTTGCGGCGGAAGTGCAGCACCACGTCGGCGAACTTGCCGGCCATCGCCTGCGCGTCCGCTTTCTCGCGTTCGGAGCGGCGCGCTGCCGACTGCTTCATCTGCTCGATCACGGCTTTGTTGCCGGCGCTCGCCTCGATGGCGAGCTTGCGTGGCAGCAGATAGTTGCGGCCGTAGCCCTCGGCGACTTTCACCACGTCGCCGCGAGAGCCGAGCTTGGGAACATCTTCTTTCAGGATCACTTCCATGGTCGTGAACTCCAAAGTCTCGCGGCCCAAGCCGCGGAATCTCAACGTTGAAAGCTTCTAGCTCCTGGCCCCTAGCTAGGGGCTAGAAGCTAGTGGCTAGCAGCGCTCTTAGAACCTGGCTTGGAACGGCAGCAGCGCGATGTTGCGCGCCTGCTTGATGGCGGCGGACAAACGGCGCTGGTGCGGCGTGCACACGCCAGTCAGGCGCCGCGGCACGATCTTGCCGCGCTCGGCGACGAACTGCCGCAGCAAGCCGACGTCCTTGTAGTCGATGGCGTCGATCTTCTCCACGCAGAACTTGCAAACCTTCTTGCGCCGGAAGAACTTGCGGTCGCCGCGCGGGCCACCGGGTCCGGAGCTGCCCGGACGCCGCTCGCCGCGCGGGCCGCCCGGTCCGCGGTCGCCGCCGCCCGGACGCGGGCTGTGCGGACGCGGCGTGTAGCCTGTGGATGCGGCCGGCGTATACGTTGACGGTGCGGAAGCTGCCGGCGCGGATGCTGCCGGCGCGGATGCTGCCGGTGACGGGGACGCCGCCGCCGGCGTGGTAGTTGGCTCCGCCTTCGTGGCGGGAGCTTCGTTCGGTGTCTTCACTTCGTCTGCCATAAATCTCCTGATCCAGATTTCTTCGCTGTTAGCGCTGCGGCGCTCCCGCTCTTGCAAGAGACGGCTGGCGCCACCCTGCAACCGACCGCCCCGCTAGACCGTGGTCGTTGCGGGCGCAGCATCCGCGCCCGTCGCGGCTTCTGCAGCCGGAACGGCCGGGGTAAGCGGCGGTGCGGGCACACGCTTCACGCGCGTGGCGCGGATCTTCTTCACCTTGTCGAGGCGCTTCTGCTCCTCGTCGATGCGTACGGTGATGAACTTGATCACCGGCTCGGAGACGCGCAAGCGGCGCTCCAACTCGAGCACCGTCTGTCCGCTCCCTTCCACCGTGAGCAGGATGTAGTTGCCATCCTGAAAGCGCTGCACGTTGTACGCCAGGCGGCGCTTGCCCATGCGGTCGATCTTCTGCACCGACCCGCCGGCCGAGCCCACGCTGGCCTCGAAACCCGAAACCAGTTTGTCGATCTCTTCATCGGCGATATCCGGCCGCACGATGAACATCACTTCATAAAGACGATTCATCTCATTCTCCACTTCGTTTACTAGCTCGTACTTGCGGCGCCTTCATCCTGCGCGCGCCGGTTGAACCGGTTCATCGCGACGGAAGCGCCTTCCTGCAAGATCACCTTCACTGCCTCGTTCGCCTGGTCCAGCATCTCGCCGGCGATCGCGAGTTGCGCCTTCTTCATCTGCGCCAGCACATACTTCGCGCCGTCGCCCACTTCGAAATCAGGTCCGATGCCCAGCCGGATGCGGAGAAACTCTTCCGTACCCAGCGCGGCGATGAGCGACTTTACCCCGTTGTGTCCGCCCGCCGAACCGCGCTCGCGGATACGAATCGTCCCCCACGGCAAGTCAAGCTCGTCGTAGATCACGATCAGGTCCTTGGTCGCGTCCAGCCCCAGCTCCGCGACCAGCGCCGCCACCGCCACGCCGCTCAGGTTCATGTAGGTCTCCGGCTTTGCCAGGAGCACTTCATGACCGGCGATGGAGCACTTGCCGGTGAGCGCGCGCGACCTGCGATTCGCGATCTGCGCGCCGCAGTCTTTGCTTTCCGCGATGCGATCGAGCGCCAGGAACCCCAGGTTATGCGGCGTGAACTGGTATTCGATTCCGGGATTTCCGAGACCGACGATCAGCTTCACGCGCACGCACCTTCCTCAGATAAGCACCTTCCTCAGATCCAAAGACCTCAGATCAAAGACCCTCACGCCGCCTGGGCCGCGCGCCGCATTACTCCTTGCCCTTCTTTTCCTTCTTGCCTTCCTTCGCGGGCTCGGGCGCAGCCTCGGCGCCTTCCTCCTCGGTCTCCTGCTTGCCCTTCTTGATGACTTCGGGCTCGGCGGGAGCGGCGGCAGCATCGGCGACCGCATCCGGCGTCGCCACCACTTCTTCTTTCACCGTCACGATGTGCGCCACCGGCGTGTTCGCATCGGTGATGAACTTGATCTTGTCGGAGTGGGGCAGGTCGCTCACGCGCTTCACCACGGTGAACACCAGCTCGGTCACGTCGAGGTCGATGTGGCTCGGGATATCCGCCGGCAAGCACTCGATCTCGATCTCGCGCGTGATCTGCTCCAGGATGCCGCCCTGCGTCCTCACGCCCTCGGGCACGCCCTGCAACAGGATGGGAACCTTCACGCGCAGACGCTCGTCCATCGCGATGCGCTTCAGGTCGATGTGCAGCAGATGTCCCTTGATGGGCTCGTACTGCCAATCGACGATCATCGCCTTGGTCTTCTCGCCACCCGCCACCAGGTCGAAGATGGTGTTGTGTCCGCTCTCCGAGTGCAGGATGCGGCCGATGGCCTTGGGATCGACTTCGAGCGCGATGGTCTGTTTCTTCGCGCCATAGAGCACGGCGGGGATGCGTCCCTGCACGCGCAAACGGCGCGCCTCATTCTTGCCGCGCGAAGCTTCCGGGCGCGGCTGCGCTTCCACGGTGTTCGACTGCTCTGTCTTCGATTTTGCGTTCGGTTGCGTTGCGGTAGCCATGATTCAGTGTCCTTCCAGAAAATCTAAACCTTAGGCGAACAACGTGCTGATCGAGGTCTCTTCATGGATGCTCTGGATCGCGCGCGCCACCAGCCCGGCGATCGATAGCACCTTGATCTTTCTCTCGTTCTTGGCCGCCTCGGTCAGCGGGATGGTGTTGGTCACGATCACCTGCTCGATGCGCGACTTCGAGATACGCTCGATGGCCGGCCCGGAAAGCACCGCGTGGGTGGCGCACGCATACACGCGCGCCGCGCCCGCGTCGAGCAGCGCCTCCGCCGTCTTTACCAGCGTTCCGGCGGTATCGATGATGTCGTCGAGGATGAGCGCGGTGCGGCCTTGCACGTCGCCGATCACGTGCATCACCTCGGCCACGTTCACGTCGGTGCGGCGTTTATCCACGATGGCCAGCGGCGCTTCCACTTTCTTGGCAAAGAAACGCGCGCGCTCCACGCCGCCCGCGTCCGGCGAGACCACGGTCAGGTCGGCCAGCTTCTGCTCTTTCACGTAGCCCACCAGCACCGGCGAGGCGAACAGATGGTCCACCGGGATATTGAAGAAGCCCTGGATCTGCGGCGCGTGCAGGTCGACGATGAGTGCGCGGTCGGCGCCCGCCGTGGTCAGCAGGTCGGCCACCAGCTTCGACGATACCGGGACGCGCGGCTTGTCTTTGCGGTCCTGGCGCGCGTAACCGTAATACGGGATGACGCAGGTGATGCGCCGGGCGCTGGCGCGCTTGAGCGCGTCGATCATCAGCAGCAGCTCCATCAGGTGCTGGTCCACCGGGAAGCACGTGGGCTGCACCACGAACACGTCGGCGCCGCGCACGTTCTCCATGATCTGCAGGTAGACCTCGCCATCGGAGAAACGCTTGAGTTCGGCGTGCGAGCGTGGCATGCCGAGGAAGGCGCAGACCTCGTCGGCCAGCGGCTCGTTGGCCGTGCCGCAGAAGATCTTGAACTTATCGTCGTGGCGGGCGCGCTGCGGCTTGCGCTCGCCCTTGGGCTGCGTCGCTTGCGGCTTTTTTTCCGTCGTCGCGGTCCCTACGGTCGCCATGTTCTGCTCTCGGGTTGGAGTTTCGCTGCTCAACGTCGTCAGTACCCGGTACCCAGTACTCAGTACCCAGAAAGAACCTCAGCCCCACTGGGTACTGAGTACTGGGTACCGCAAACTTCTTGGCTGGGCGGCCAGGATTCGAACCTGGACAAAGTGCGTCAAAGGCACTTGACCTACCATTAGTCGACCGCCCAAAAACCGTTCCCGGTTTCCCGTTTCCGGTTTCCAGTTTCTACGGCCACCGAAAACTGGAAACGGGAAACTGGAAACTCAGCGGTCCTAGCCCCATAGGTTCTTCCAATACACATTGCGCGGCAGCGTGCGCGTGGCCATGGCTCGCAGGCCGTCGGCCGAAAGCTTTTTAGCGGCCTTTTCGGCCCCGGCGCTCGACGGGAACAGCCCGAAAAGCGACGAGCCGGAACCTGAGAGCGAGGCAAAACTCGCGCCCGCGCGCTCCAAGGCCCGCTTCACTTCTCGTAATTCAGAATGCTGGGGAAAGACAACGCGTTCGAAGTCGTTCTCTATCCCGGCACGGACAAGGTCGAGAAGCAGTGCCTCGGCCCGGTCCCCGCTCCTGGCGGGAACACCGGTTGTGGAACCACACAGCCAACTCCAAACGGAGCGACTGAACCCATTCATTGTATCGGAGTGATCCGAGGCCGTCAATTTGTCCCAGTCGGCGAACGCCCGCGGCGTGGATACCCCCACATCGGGCGCCACCAGCACGCAATCGAGCGCCGGCAAGTCCGGCAAGGGATAGACATCTTCGCCGCGGCCGAGCCCAAGCACCGTCCCGCCGACTAGGAATAATGGGCAGTCGGAGCCGGTCTCCTGGGCCAGGCGCAGCTTTTCTTCGGAGTCGATCTTCACCTTGAGCGCGCGTTCCAGTCCCAGCAAGGTCGCCACCGCATTCGACGACGCGCCGCCCACACCACCCTCGATCGGCAACCGCTTCTCGATGTACAGCGTCACCTTTTTCCGCAACTTCAGCGCCTTGAGCACCCGCTCGGCCATGCGATAGCAGGTGTTCGACTCGTCCTGCGGGACGCGCGCGTCTTTCGAGCGCACTTCGATGCCCATGCCGGGTTTTACGTCGATCTTGATGGTGTCGTGCAGGGCGATCGTCTGGTAGACGGTACGCAGTTCGTGGAAGCCGTCGCCGCGGCGCGGTCCGATGCGCAATCCGAGGTTGATCTTCGCGAACGAGTGGACGGCTAGCGCCATGGCGGGAGGATTGTATACGCGCCCCGCACATAGGACACGGGTGAGCGCGGCAGCGAGTGTGGGGTAAATAAGTGGCCCGGCGCGGCCGACGCCGGGCTGATCCCGCAGCGCCCTCAACAGGAGGATGGAGCTGACCGCGAGACATCCGGTTAGACTCGGCCGCCCGGCGGTGGTAAGCGGGATTCTTCTCGCCGCTTGAACAAGAAAAACAAACTTGAACGCGCGTCTCCCTGCGTATACTCCCGCGCGGAGAGAGAAAGTTGCCCATGCGCGAGCTCTGGGACGTGCGCGGCAAGACCGGACGCGGGCACTTCGCGCTCTGGGGCATCCTGCTCGTCGCCTTGAAATACAACCTCGACCGCGCACTGGCCGCCGCATTCGGCCGCGGCTGGTCGCCGTTCGATTACTTGCAGCCCTCGCGCCGCGACCTCTCGCACCTGCCGCGCCTGGACTGGGATTTCCTGCTCGCGCTGATCCTGGTGAGCCTGCCATTCATCTGGGCGGGTGTCACGCTCACCGTGCGCCGCCTGCGCGATCTGCAGTGGCCGCTCGCGCTGGTCGCGCTCTTCTTCGTCCCCGCCGTCAACTACATCTTCTTTCTCCTGCTCGCCATCGTACCCGGCCGCGACGCCATAGAGACGCGGCACGCGCGCTCGTGGCTGGCGCGCATCATCCCTGACAATCCGCTGGGCAGCGCCGCAATGAGCCTGGCCCTGAGCGTTCCTTTCGGCGTGGGGGCTACCGCGGTCGCCGTCACGGTGTTCAAAGATTACGGGTGGGGAATATTCGTCGGCTTGCCTTTCTGGATCGGCATGGTCTCAGTGCTGGTCTACGGATACAAAGCGCCGCGCCGCCTGCGGGATTGCCTGGGTGTGGCCGCGCTCGCCATCACCGTGGCCGGCGCGGCGCTGGTCGCCATCGCCATCGAAGGGGTGGTGTGCGTGCTCATGGCCGCGCCCATCGCCATGGGCCTGGCGTTGCTGGGTGGGCTGACCGGCCACTTCATTCAGCGCAGCAGTTGGGGCGGACCACTCCCGGTCGAGGTCTTCGGCGCGCTGCTGCTCGCGCTTCCCGGAACGTTCGCGCTCGACCACGCGCGGCCGGTGGAGCAGCCGCCGCTGTTACACGTGACGTCCGTCATCGAGATCGACGCGTCGCCCGAAGCGGTGTGGCGCAACGTGGTCTCGTTCCAGCAACTCGCTCCGCCGGACGAGTGGTATTTCAAGACCGGTCTCGCGTATCCGCTGCGCGCGGAGATCTCCGGCACCGGCGTGGGCGCGGTACGGCACTGCGTCTTTTCCACCGGCGCATTCGTCGAGCCCATCGAGGTCTGGGACGAAGCTCGCCTGCTCCGCTTCGGTGTGACCGCCGAGCCACCCGCGATGCAGGAGCTCTCCCCCTATCCCGGCATCCATCCGCCCCACCTCGATCATTACTTCTCGTCGCAGCAAGGCGAGTTCCTGCTCCTCCCGCTACCCGGCGGACGCACCCGCCTCGAAGGCACCACCTGGTACAAGAACCGCTTCTGGCCGCAGACGTATTGGCAGCTCTGGTCAGACGCCGTCATCCATCGCATCCACATGCGCGTGCTCGAGCACGTGAAGGCGCGCACGGAGGCGGATGCCCAGGTTCGACGTTGAGGTGGCGAGGCCGGCGTGCGCGCCGAGCCGCCTGCCAGCGGGCCGATAGCGCAATGCGAACGCGACACCCGTGTGCGGTTGGGAGCGAAGCGACAGAACAATCAGTACCGGAACTGGTAGCTGATCTTCACGAAGACCTGGTGACCGTCGTTGAGGAAGCGGTTCCGTGTGGGGAAGATGCCGGTGTGCTGATGGATGCCCTCGCGGTCGATGGTCTGCAGGTCGGAGTTGTAACCCAGGTAGACAGCTGTGCCCGGATGGATCAGGTAGCTGATCAGGAAGTCGCCATTGAACTGCTTGTTGTTGGTGAGCGACGAGAGTCCCGGGTTGGCGATCAGCGAGGTGTACTGGAAGATGGTGCGCACCGCCAGCTCTTTGGTGAACTGATAGTTCCACTTCGAACGGAAGACGTGGAAGTTCAGGATAGCGTGATCGCTGGCGCGGTCGGTGAGCCGCTCGATCAAGTATGTGTTATCGACCGTGAGGTTGCCGAACGGACGCAGCGTCAGCAGCAGGAAGGCGTTCACCTCATTCGCCAGGAATGGCGCCTGCCCCGCCGGCGGATCGAAGTTGATCGCTTTGCCTAACTGGAAGTTGCCGTGCAGCGCCACGCGCTTGAAGTAGGTACTGTCGAAGAATCCCCACCAGTATCCCTTGTTGAAGTAGAGGTCGTTCGTGACCGGCGGACCGAAATCCTGCGGCCGCAGCTTCTCCGTGGTGAAGCCATGGCCAACAGTGAAGTTAGTGCTTTGCTTGAATTGGAAAACTACGCTCGGCTCCCAGTTGTATTCCAGCAGCTTGCCGGTGTGGTCCCATGCCGCCACGTGGAATACCTGCGGCCCCCAATACGTGAGCACGTTGTTCTCGTGGTAATCGCGATACTGGAAGAAGTGGCTCTCGCGCCGGAGATCAGGCCGGCGGAAGAAGCCGGTGAGCGTCTCGAAGCCGCGCGCGGTGTCCTGGTAGAGCACGTTGTATTCGATCTTCCGCGTGGAGTACTCGGCGAAGGCCTGCGATGACGGGCCGGCCTTATGTGTGCCGTCGGCGAAATCGGTGGAGCTCTCCACCACCTGGAACTCGGTGTTGAAGTGGTCGCCGATCTGGAAGTGCCCATCCACGCCGCCCACACGGTTGTTCGTTGCCCGGCAGCGGTCGGCGCCGCAACTGGTCCCGGGATCGGCGCTCAGCTCACGGTCGGCATACAGGATGCCGAGGTGCGACTGCTTGCCGATATCGTGCGTGATGCGCGCGATGTTGAAGTAGGCGCGCTTGCGCCGGTTGGGATCGTTGTCGGGGACGATGCGTCCGGGCGACTGGTCGTCGATGGAGAGCAACCCGAGGTTCCACTCGCCCAGCTTGCCGGTAAGGCGCATGCCGAACTGCGGATCGATGATGCGCCGCGTGAAGTAAAGATTGATCGGCGTGGTGAAGAAGTTCGCGTTCTCCTGGAAGAACGGACGCTTCTCCGGAAAGAACACCTCGAAGCGCTGGTTCACCGTGGTCTGCGGCTCGTCTGACTCGACCTGGCGGAAATCGGGATTGAACGTGAGGTCGAGCACCAGAGAATCGTGCAGGATGATCTTCGCGTCCAGGCCAGCGTCACCGCCCAATTTGTTCTGCGTGAAAAACGGACGGCTGGGATCGCGCGTGTCGATGGTCTTGAACGAGCGCGCGATGGCGTAGGGCGTGAGTTGGATGTTACGTCCCGGCCGGATGTCCTTCAGCCCGGTGACGTGCGCTTCCTGCGTGAGGCGTCCTTGGATCTTGCGCGAGAGAAAAGGATAGAAACTGTTGTCGTTATCGTGCGGCACCACGCGCTGCAGAATGATGCCCCACGTCTGGTCGGGCTGCTTGTAAAAACGCAAGCTCTTGAACGGGATCGACATCCATACCATGTATCCCGTTTCCGTGACCTTCCCCTTCGAGTCCCACACCGTGTCGTAGGAAGCGTCGTAACCGTTGTAGTCCGTCCAGATGTAATCGAACTGCACTCCCAGCGGGTTGGCCATGAACCCGTACGCCCGCCGCCGGTCGTTGAAGGTGTCGAGATAGAGCTGCACCTCGTCGTGTTCCGGGCCGATGGTGTCGCGCCGCGCCAGCATCGCGCGGATCTTCTTCGGATCTTTGTCGAAGCACAGCCACACCACGTAAAAATTCTTGTCGTCGTAGCCGAGGTAGGCTTCGGTGCGCTCCTGCGCCGGCGCGCCTTCTTTGGGATCAAGCTGAGTGAAGATATCGACCTTCGCCATGCTCAGGGCCAACGGAGTCGCAGGCTTCATCCCGGCAAAATCTTCCAGCGTGGGCGGACGTTCCACCTTGGTGATGGCGATGTCTGCCCGGGCGGCGGCCGGAGGGGTGGGTGGCGGCGCGGATGGCGCGGCCTGCGCTTTACCTCCTGTCTGCGCGAGCGATAACAGGGGAAGCGCCAGCAACAAACTAGCGGCGAATGGGGCCCTTTGCTTGCTGCTGAGCACTTCCCCTCACAGGAGATGAAGTAACTGTCGGCATTAGACCAACGAATCCGAAAAAGGTTAGTCGCGCGGGACAGACAAACCGCAGCCGCGAATGCTTTACTTCGCGAATGCCCTACTGCTCGCCGAAGTAACGGCCCAGATGCAGCGGACCTTTTTTCTTGAAGGTTGAGACGCCGAGCTCCTGATGCACCACGGGCCACCACGGGCCGGCGGCGTTGCGCGTTCCCGCGACGATCTCGGCGCGAGTGACCCCCGCCGGCGCACGCACCAGCGCGTCGAGCCGGTCATAGACGCGGCCGCGCTCATCCTCCTCCGCCCAGCCGAACATGTTCAACAGCGTGAGCGCGTCGCGCTTTTGCGCGCGCGCTAGGATCTCCGACAACGCCGTCTCCCGAAGTCTGGGAGCCGCCGCCGGTCCCTCGGCGCGCCACCAGGTCAGCAAGGCGTCACGAAACTCGGGGGAGGTCTGCTGCGTGTAGGGCGGCGAGATGCGTCCCCCGGGCGCGATCCGTGCCGCAAAACCGGCGGGCACAAGCGACTGGACGTAACCAAAATCCATCTGCACCCACCCTGCCGTCACCTGGATCTCTCCCTCGCCAGCTGGCGAGAGGGTGAGGGTGTAGGCGCAGCCCAGGTCGATGACGCGCGCCGAGGGAGTCTCCACCACGAACACGGCGGGCGGTGCGGCGATCTCCGCATGCAGCACGCCGCGCTCCAGCCGCAACCGCCGGCGGCCTTCGCGGTTCTCCAGTAGCGCCACGACGGAGCCGGGACCGATCTCTACCCACCCGATGTCTGCCACGCGCACATTTGCTGCGTCCGAAACGCCAGTCTCGAGTCGCTGGCCCAACTGCAGCGCGCCGGAAGCGGTAGCGATCCCATTCAGGCGGGGGGCGCCGGTAACGGCTGCGAATCGCATCCCGGTCTCGGGTGCGGGCGCGGCCGGCCGGAGCAGCATGAGCGCCAAAGCGATCACCACGGTCGCAGCTATAGCCGCAGCGGCATACACCGGCGGCTGGAACCGAGTTTGCTGGAACCAGGCCGCCCGCACCGGGATGGCATGCAGTGGCGACAGTGCGCCTTGCGGCCCACGATAACGAGCGAGCAGCTTCTCCAGGCGCTCGACCTCGGGCTCGGGTTCTCCCGTGCCGTCCCACAGGTAATCGTTCATGATGGCAACTCCATTCCCGGTTCTCTTCCTTGCTCACTGCCCTGCTTCCTACCCAACGCGCGCCGCAGCATCTGCATGCCGCGATGCAGGTTCACGCGCACCGAGCCATGCGTGAGTCCGGTGCGCGCCGCGATCTCCGGGCCGGTGAGCCCTTCCACCAGGCGCAGCAGCAACGTCTCGCGATGAGTCTCTGGTAATGAGCGGATGGCGCGCAGCGCTTCGGCGGCATCGGCGTTCTCTGCCGCCGAGTCCGCAGCTGTTTCGGTATCGGTCAGCTCTTCGGTGGACACCGCCGAGCGGTGAAAATCGGCGGCGCGATTGCGGGCGATCGCGCACAGCCATCCGCCAAAAGCTTGCGTATCGCGCAAGCTGCCAAGCTTGCGCAGCGCCGCGATGAAGACTTCTTGTACCTGGTCGTCCACCTCGGCGCTCGGCAAGCGCGCCAGTATGATGCCGTGCACCACGCGCGCATAGCGCTGGTAGAGCCTCGCGAATGCGTGGTCACCGCGCTGCGCCAGGCGCACCAGCGCGCCCTCTTCTTCCACGACGTCCATCGCGTTCATCGGCGGTACCGGCTCGTTCATTCCCTATTTGAAAGACGGCTAAACGGGCACTGGTGTTAACAAACACGGGTGTACAGACAAGAAAAGATTTCGGAACGGATAGACGTTAACACCCGCGCCGCGCCGCCGTCCTAACCAGCAGAGGTGCTTTATGGCTGGTGTCATTAGCCGCCGCGGTCTTCTGATGACGATGGCGGGGGTCGCCGGTGCTGCCGCGATGGGAACGTTCGTGCCGTTCGTCTCTAGCGCGTGGGGCTTCCAATGGCCGGAGCAGCCCGCCAACGTTAACGGATCAAGCGCGCGCATCGCGCCTGCTGGCGAGCCGGGCGAGCCGCTCGTCATCTCCGGAAAGGTCTACGAGAGGGACGGCCGCACGCCCGCCGCCGCCGTCGTCATATACGCCTACCACACCGACGCCAAGGGACTCTATCGCCCCGACCACTACACCGCCGACTGGAGCACGCGCCGGCCGCGTCTCGAAGCCACCGTGCGCACCGGCAAAGACGGTGCCTACGAGTTCACGACCATCCGTCCGGCGCCGTATCCGCAGCGCAACAATCCCGCGCATGTTCACTTCGTTCTGTGGTGGCCCGACCGCCATCGCCAGGGCGACATCCTGTGGTTCGACGGCGATCCGCTGCTCACGCCACAGATGTACGCACGCAACGCGCATGCCGGAACGTTTTCCTACATCCAGAAAGCCGCGCGCAGCGGCAACACGCAGCGCGTCGGGCTCGATTTCCGCAGACACGACCAGGAGGACTAATGTCCGTGAAACATACGTCGCAGATCGCCCCGCGCTTCCGCGCGCTCGTTGCTCTCACCCTCGTACTGCTCTTGCCGGCTGTCGGGCTGGCATCGTCCGCCGAGACCTATTCGGTCAAGCCCGTCTACACCAACGTCACTTTCAAGATCACCAAGTGGATGGTGCTACCCGAACAAGGCCAGTTCCGCGAATTCGACGGGACGCTGACCTATGATCCGCTGAAGCCGGAGGCATCCCGCGTCGAGATCACGGTGCAGGCGAATAGCATCGACACAAAGAACGAGACGCGCGATGGCGTGTTGCGCTCCGCCGATTTCTTCGACGTCGCGCGCTTCCCGACGCTCACCTTCCGCAGCACATCGGTGCGCGCCAACGGACCGAACGGGTTGCTGGTGACCGGAGACTTCACCCTCCATGGAGTCACCAAGCGCATCACCATCCCGGTACAGGTGCGCGGCACGCGCGAGCTGCCGCAGATCGGCAAGCTGGCAGGATTCGAGACCAGCTTCACCATCAACCGGCGCGACTACGGCGTGCTGGGCGCAAAATGGGGCGCAGTGCCGGCGGCGCTCAGCAACGACGTGGAGATCCATCTGCTGGTCGGAGCGGTGGCGCCGAAGCGCTAGAGGAGCTAGAGCTATTTCCGTTCAGGATTCGAAAGCTGTCCGCGGGATGCCCGATTGCCGGATGATCGATTGCAGGGTTCCGATCCGCAGTTCATCGTGATCGGGTACAGGGACTGTGATCGTGCCCGTCCCGGCTTTTTGCATGACAATGTGACTGCCGTGGCGCCGGACTTCTGTGAAGCCGTTGCGTCGAAGGATCTCGCACGCGTCGCGTCCGGCGAGGACGCGCAACTTACCCAATGGCGACCTCTAGTTGGGTGATGAAGACTTCCGAATGCAGGCGCTTCTGAACCTCTTCAGTGGAAGCGGTCTCCAGGAACAGTTCGACCGCTTCCTTGAGATTGGTCCGCGCCTGCTCGACCGTATCGCCTTGGCTGGCAACATCCAGCTCCGGGCACAGGGCCACGTAGCTGTTGCCTTCTCGCTCGATGATGGCCGTGAGTTGGCGGGTCTTCTTCATGCTGCAAGGATACAGCAGGCGTCCTAGAAGAGCGCGTTCTGTTTGCGGCTGAGTGGTATGCCGAAATGTTCGTAGGCGAGCTTGGTGGCGACGCGTCCGCGCGGGGTGCGGTTGAGGAAGCCGATCTGGATGAGGAACGGCTCATGGATCTCTTCGATTGCTTCCGTCTCTTCGGCGAGTGCGGCGGCGAGCGTGCTCACCCCGACCGGGCCGCCTTGGTATTTCTCGATGATGGTGAGCAGCAGCCGGCGGTCGGTCTCGTCGAAGCCGTACCTGTCCACCTCGAGCATCTCGAGCGCGGCTTTGGCGGTGGCGGCGTCGATCTTTCCCGCGGCCCGCACCTGGGCGTAGTCGCGGACGCGACGCAGCAGCCGGTTGGCGATGCGCGGCGTGCCGCGCGAGCGCGAAGCGATCTCCTCCGCGCCGGCTTCGTCCACCTCGATGTTCAGGATCTCCGCCGAGCGCTTCACGATGATCTTCAAGTCCTCAGGGGTATAGAACTCCAGGCGCAGCATGATGCCGAAGCGCGAGCGCAGCGGCGCCGTCAGCAGTCCGGCGCGCGTGGTCGCGCCGATGAAGGTGAACGGCTTTACCTCGATGGTGTGGGTGCGCGCCGCCGGGCCCTGCCCGATGATGATGTCGAGTCTGTAGTCCTCTAATGCGGAGTAGAGCAGCTCCTCGAGCGCCGGCTGCAGCCGGTGTACCTCGTCGAAGAACAGCACCTGCTTGTCGCGGACGTTGGTCAGGATGGCGGTGAGGTCACCCTTGATCTGCAGCGTCGGCCCCGAGGTCTGCTGAAAGGCCGCACCCATCTCGTTGGCGATGATGGTCGCCAAAGTCGTTTTGCCCAGCCCGGGCGGGCCGTAGAGCAGCACGTGGTCCAGCGTTTCGCCGCGCGATTTCGCCGCCTCGATCGCTACCGCCAGATTCTCTTTGACCTTGTTCTGTCCGATGAACTCTGCCAGCCGCTTGGGCCGCAGCTTTAATTCGAACGACGCATCGTCTTCGACCACCTGGGCCGAGACGATCCGCTCGCGGACATCGGGGGAACTCTTCGGAGTCGACACTGTTTTCGGATGGTACACCGAAAATGAGGCAGCCGCGAAGCGCAGGTTTTCCTCATCCGCAGCTCTCGTGCTTAGCTCCACGGGCTGGGCGCGGTGCGAGCCGCGCCCTTTTTATTTCAGCAGCGTTATTTCAGCAGGCCGGCCAGCTCTTTTTCCCCGATCACCTTCACCCCCAGGTCCTTCGCCTTGTCGAGCTTCGAGCCGGCCTCTTCCCCGGCGAGCACGTAATCGGTCTTCTTCGAGACTGACCCGGACACCTTGCCGCCCGCGTTCTCGATGAGCTGTTTGAAGTGGTCACGCGGCTGGCTGAGCGTCCCGGTGATCACGAACGTCTTGCCCGCGAGTTGCGTCCCGCGCTGTTTCTTCTCGCCTTTGAAGCGTAGCCCCGCCTTGCGCAGACGTTCCACCAGCTCGCGGTTCTTCTTTTCGGCAAAGAATTCCACGATCGCGTGCGCGACGCGCTCACCCACCTCGGAGACTTCTTCGAGTTGCTCGGGTGTCGCGGCCATCAGATCATCCAACGAGCCGAAGTGTTCGGCCAGCAGCTCCGCCGTGCGTTCGCCGACGAAGCGTATGCCGAGCCCAAAGATCACACGTTCCAACGGGAGCTTCTTCGAGCGCTCGATCTCATCGAGCAGGTTCTGCGCGGACTTTTCTCCCACCCGCTCGAGCGCCAGCAGCTTGTCTTTGGTCAACGCGTAGATGTCGGCCACATTCTTCAGCATGCCGCGGTCGGCGAGCTGGTTGACGAGCGAGTCGCCCATGCCTTCGATGTTCATCACGCCGCGCCCGGCCCAGTGCAGCAGCGACTCGCGCAGCTTCGCCGGACAATTCGCGTTGATGCAGCGATGGTCGGCTTCGCCTTCCACGCGCACCACGTGCCCGCCGCACTCCGGACACCGCTCCGGCATCTTGAACTTCTTCGTGCCGCGCGGGTGCGCTTTGTCGTCGAGCACATTGACGACCTTCGGGATCACGTCGCCGCCGCGCTCTACCGTGACCCAGTCGCCGATCTTCACGCCCAGCCGCTCGATCTCGTCCATGTTATGCAGCGTGGCGCGTGCGACCGTCGTCCCGCCGATCGCGACCGGCTTGAGCGCGGCCACCGGCGTCAGCTTTCCGGTGCGCCCGACCTGCACCAGGATGTCTTCGATCCGCGTCACGCCGGCGCGCGCGGCATATTTGTAAGCGATCGCCCAGCGCGGGGCTTTCCCGGTGAAACCCAGCTCCTCCTGCAGGCCGATGCGGTCGACTTTGACCACTACGCCGTCGATCTCGTAGCCGAGTTTTTCGCGTTGCGACTCCCACTTGCGCAGAAACGCCAGCACGCCCTCGATGTCTTTCACCTTCGCCCAGTTCGGATTCACCTTGAATCCCGCGGTGGTGAGCGCTTCCAGCGATTGCGAATGGCGGTCAAACACGGTTCGCCCATCGCGCAGCAGGAAGTAGGCGTAGAAGTCGAGCCGGCGCTGCGCGACGATATTCGGTTCGAGCACGCGGATGGTCCCTGCCGCCGCGTTGCGCGGGTTCGCGAACTTCGCCAACTGCTGGCGTTCGCGGTCTTCGTTCATGCGCTCGAATCCCGCCAGCGGCATCACCACCTCGCCGCGGACTTCGAATCCTGCCGGGATCCCCGCCTGCTTCAGCACATCCTTCGCGACCGAGAGTGGGACACTGCGGATCGTCCGCACGTTCGTGGTGACGTCTTCGCCCACATAGCCATCGCCGCGCGTCACGCCCTTGGCGAGCTGTCTGCCAGAGTAGGTAAGCGCGAGCGACATGCCATCGAGCTTGAGTTCGCAGACGTACTCCACGTCGGTGCGTCCGGTGAGTTCGTGGACGCGGCGCTCCCACGCGCGCAACTCCTCTTCGTTGTATGCGTTGTCGAGCGAGAGCATGGGCCGCGAGTGCTCGACCTTCACAAAGCCCGCGCGCGGTTTTCCGCCCACCCGTTGCGAAGGCGAGTCCGGGGTGACGAGCGCAGGATGCTCCGCTTCAATGCTCTTGAGCTGCTGCATCAGCCGGTCGAATTCGGCGTCCGAGATCTTCGGCTCGTCGAGCACGTAATAAAGATGCTCGTGGCGGCGTATCTCCTCGCGCAGCTTCTCGATGCGGCGGGTTGCGTCTTTGGCGGAGGCGGTGGGCATGTGAACCAAGGATTATAAAGAGGTATCACACTTGCGGGGCTGCCTCCCGCCAGTTACCATTCCTGCCGCTTCCCAAGACGAGATGAAGAGATAGAAGGAGAGATGAATATGCGCATGCGAATGCTAGCCCTGTTGCTGATCGCCGCCGTAGTGGTGGCGGGCGCGCAGGAAAAGAAAGACGCAAACCACATGAAGGACATGAAGGCCCCCAAGAAGGCCGACATGAATGCGCCACAGAGTGCGGAGATGAAAAAGCTCGAAAAAATGCTCGCCGGCACCTGGAGCCTCGACGAGACATTCGAGTCGATGATGGGCATGCCCGGCGGCAAAGGTAAGGGCACGGAAGTGTCTAAGCGTGGTCCGGGCGGCAACTCGCTCCACTCCGACCTGAAGTCCACCGGCCCGATGGGCTCGTTCACCGGGCACGGCTTGATGTGGTACGACGCCAAGGCCGGAGGTTACCGCTCCATCTGGTGCGACACCATGACGCCCCAGGGCTGCGACGATTCGGGTATCGGCAAGTGGCAAGGCAACGACCTGGTCTTCGAAGGCGATTCCGACATGCCACCAAATATGGGCGGTGGCAAGATGCACATGGTGCAGAAGTTTTCCGACATCACCCCAAACTCGTTCACCTTCTCCATGGACGGCACCATGAATGGCCAGAACATGCACATGATGACCATCAAATACAAACGGGCCGGCGGCGGCATGTCCGCAACCGCAACCAAGCAATAAGCGGGACTGTCTCGCTCAGGGCGCGGCTTCGGCCGCGCCCTTCTTTCCGTCCACGGTGGACTGCGCCCGGTGCACTGGTTTACAACTGACGCTTGGACCCGCTCACCCATCTGCTCACCGGCGCCTGCATCGCGCGCTCCGGATTGAACCGCAAGTCGGCGCTCGCCACCACCGTGGTCGTGCTCGCGGCGGAGGCGCCCGATCTGGACATCCTTGCCTACCTGGGCGGGCCAGTCGCCGGCTTCGAACATCATCGCGGCATCACGCATACTTTTCTCGGCGTGCCCCTGGTCGCCGCCGCGGTCGTGGGATTTGTCTGGCTGCTCTATCGCTGGCGGATAAAGCGCGGATGGCAGCCGAAGATTCCCGTGCGTTGGCGGCTGCTCTTTGGATTTGCCTGCCTTGCCGCGCTCAGCCACATCCTGCTCGACTTCACCAACCAGTACGGCGTGCGGCCGTTCGCACCCTTCTCCTACCGCTGGTACTCGTGGGACATCATTGCCATCGTCGAGCCGGTGCTGCTCGTCATCCTTGCGGGCGGATTGATCGTGCCGCTGCTCTTCCGCCTCATCAACGAAGAAGTAGGCGCGCGCAGCCAGGGGCCGCACGGACGCGCCGGCGCCATCGTCGCCCTGGTGCTGATGTGCGGGCTGTGGTGGTTCCGCGATCTGCACCATCGGCGCGCGCTCTCCGCGCTCGCAGCGCAGAGCTACCTCGGCGCCGATCCGGAGCGAGTGAGCGCATATCCTTACAACATCGATCCGTTCACGTGGTATGGCGTGGCTGAGATCCCGACCGCATTCGCCCAGATGCGCGTGGATTCGAGCTCCGGTGAGGTAGACCGCGAGCGGCGCATGCGCGTCCGCTACAAGCCCGAGGAGCCGCCGGTCGTGCTGGCAGCGAAACGGTCGGCCATGGGCCGCGTGTATCTCGATTGGGCGGCGTATCCCTACCTCGAAGTCGAGAAGCTGCCGCCGCCCAAGGGTGGATACCTCGTCCACTTCAACGATCTGCGCTATTTCTATCCCGACAGCACCGCGAACCTCACCGCCAACGTCGAACTGGACGACCAGCTGCGCGTGCGCCGCCAAGGCATGGGCAGGTGGATGCAGCCCGCCGATTAGATCTCTCCGCAGCGGCGGTTAATAAAGTGTTACAATCTGCCGCAAGATGTCACGGAAGTCCGCATTTTTCCTGCTATTCATGAGACTGGTGGCGCTGATGGCAGTATTGGCGCTGCTGCCGCTCGCCCCGGCGCCCGCTTTTGCTGCCAGGCCCGACCCGCTCGCCAGGAAGATCGAGAAGATCCTCGCCGACCCTGAGGTCGGCCGTGGCTTTTGGGGCGTCGAGGTGGTCTCGCTCGCGAGCGGCAAGACGCTCTACCAGCAGAATCCGGACAAGCTGTTCACGCCCGCATCGAACACCAAGCTGTTCACCACCGCCGCCACCTTCGCGCTCATCGGGCCGGAGTTCCGCTTCAAGACGGACGTGGAGACCACCGGCGCCATCGATAAATACGGCCGGCTCACCGGCGACCTGGTGCTCGTCGGCCGCGGCGATCCGAATCTTTCCGGACGCCTCTTCCCCTACGCCGCCGGCGGTCCGCGCCAACTGCCCGCATCGCACGTGCTCGAAGACCTTGCCGACGAGCTGGTGCGCAAAGGTTTGAAGTTCATCGACGGCGATGTGGTCGCCGACGATTCCTACTTCCCCGCGCAGCGCTGGGCGCCGGGCTGGGAACAGGATGACCTGGTCACCGAATATGGCGCGCCCGTCTCCGCGCTCACTTTGAACGACAACGTGGTCTACGTGCGCATCATGCCGGCCGACCGTCCCGGCGAAAAAGCTTTCATCGCTATCGAGCCTTATGCGGATTACTACCGCATCGACAATCGCATCGCGACCACGCCGCCCGGCACCGGGCCGAGCAAGATCACCATCAGCCGCGAACCCGGTTCGAACGACGTGCTGCTCTGGGGGACCATCCCGCAGGATGATCCCGGCGGCACCCAGGCTATCGCGGTGGACGATCCCGCGCAGTTTGCCGCGCAGTGGTTCCGCCAACTGCTCGAGCGCCGTGGCATCGTGGTCTACGGACGCGAGCGCACGCACCACACCGAGATGGCCAACCTTACCACCTTCAGCGTGACCACGCGCGCGGGCGCGGGTGGCGGAGGCGGTTCATCGTCGGCCATGCAGCCGCTCGTCCTGGCCGTCCACGATTCCCTGCCGCTCGCCGAAGACCTCAAGCTCATCAACAAGATCAGCCAGAACCTGCACGCCGAACTGATGCTGCGCCTGCTCGGACGCGAGCGCGGCACCGCCGGCACCATCGATGGCGGCCTGGAAGTGCTGAATGGCTTCCTCGCCAAAGCCGGCATCAAGCCGGATGAGTACACCTTGCTCGATGGCTCGGGAATGTCGCGCCAGAATCTGGTCACGCCACACGCCACGGTGAAGCTGCTGCGCTACGCTGCCACCCAGCCTTGGGGCGATCTCTATCGCGCCACGTTGCCCATCGGCGGTGTGGACGGCACGCTCGCCAACCGCTTCCGCGGCACGCCGGCGGAAGGACACGTGCACGGCAAGACCGGCTCGCTCGGCCACGTCAACGCGCTCTCCGGTTATGTGGAAACGCTTAGGGGCGACCGCATCGCCTTCGCCATCTTCGTGAACAACCACAACCTGCAGGGCCGCAAGGCCATCGAGGCCATCGACCAGATCGTGCAGGCCATAGTGGAAGACGGCGCGCCTTCGGCTGATAAGAAGAACGACAAGAAAAAGAAATAGCGCTC
>JALYLW010000101.1 GCA_030774055.1 Acidobacteriota bacterium | reverse complement strand
GGTCTGCTCCTTGATGAAGGGCTGCTCGTAGAGGCAGACCTCCTCATAGAACTTGGCCATCTTGCCTTCGACGATCTTCTCCACCACGTTCGCCGGCTTGCCGGTCGCGGCCGCCTGCGCCCGATAGATGTCCTTCTCGCGATCGAAGTCTGCCGCCGTCACGTCTTCTTTGCGGACGTACTTCGGATCGGCCGCGGCGATGTGCATGGCGATGTCTTTCACCAGCGTCTGGAAGTCGTCGGTGCGGGCGACGAAATCGCTCTCGCAGTTGACCTCGACCAGCACGCCGATCTTGCCGCCGGCATGGATGTAGTGTCCCACCGTGCCTTCGCTGGTCACGCGCGCGGCCTTCTTCGCCGCCGTCGCGATGCCCTTCTTGCGCAGCAACACCACCGCCTGCTCCACGTCACCCTTCGACTCGGTAAGCGCGTTCTTGCAATCCATCATGGGAGCGCCCGTCTTCTCGCGGAGCTCCTTCACTTGCGTGGCATTGATATTGGCCATAGTAGTGCTCATAAGGTCCCTATTCTTCCTGTTACGGGTCAGACAAAAGCCGTTCAGATAAAACCCGCGCCGGAGGAGCACGCGGGTCATCACTGAAATCACTGGGCTGAATTCAAATGACGAGTGATTAGATTCCGCAGGACGACAAAAAGACTCACGTCAAAAGGCTCAGCGGGATAACGCCCGGTAGGCCTACAGAGTCTCGACGTGCGCTGCTTCGATCTCCGGCTTTTCCGCCACAGCGCCCTTGCGGGCCGGTTGCGACGCTTCCGCGCCCTCGCTCTCCGCGCCCGCGCCGGCTGCCTGGCCTGCACCCGAGACGCCTTCGCCTGAGCCCTCGCCTGCTGCCGAGACGCCGCCGTCCACGGCGCCGGCTTCGTTCGCGGCGCCCGCGCCCGAGCCCGGCATGAAGCCTTGCTTATCGGTCGCGGCCTGCGCGCCTTCGACCACCGAATCGGCGATCTTCGAGGCGAACAGACGGATGGCGCGCAGCGCGTCGTCGTTGCCCGGGATGACGTAGTCCACTTCGCTGGGATCGCAGTTGGTATCGACCACCGCGACCACCGGGATGCCGAGCTTGCGCGACTCCCGCACCGCGATCTGCTCCTTGTTGGAGTCGATCACGAACACGACGTCAGGCAAGCGGTCCATCGACTTGATACCGGCGAGGTTCGCTTGCAGGTGCTTGCGCTCGCGCTCCAGCTTGATGACTTCTTTCTTGGGCAGCAGGTCGTAGCGGCCGTCCACCGCCATCTCGTCAAGCTCTTTCAGGCGCTTCACCGACTTCTGCACCGTCACCCAGTTGGTGAGCAGCCCGCCGAGCCAGCGATTGTTCACGTAGAAGCCGCCACAGCGCTTGGCTTCTTCCGCGATCGCATCCTGCGCCTGGCGCTTGGTGCCTACGAACAGGATGGTGCGGCCTTCCGCCGCCGAATCCTGCACGAACTTGGACGCTTCTTTGAACATCTTGAGCGTCTTCTGCAGGTCGATGATGTAGATACCGTTGCGCTCGCCGAAGATGAATTCCTTCATCTTGGGATTCCAGCGCTTGGTCTGGTGCCCGAAGTGGACGCCCGCTTCGAGCAGCTCTTTCATGGTGATCGTCGCCAAACAACCCTCCTTATTGGATTGCATCCTTTGCGGCTCGACCGCCCGCTCCGGATTACTCCCGTCTTACCCCGCCTCCCCATGTGGCGAGGACGAGAAATTTAAAGCTAGTTCTCAGTAGTCAGTTCTCAGTTCTCAGAGAACCAACTTTTTCCACCAGTTCGCCGGCTCTGAGAACTGAGAACCGGGAACTGAGAACGCGAAGCCCTTTAGCGCTTCGAGAACTGGAACCGCTTGCGAGCGCCCTTCTGGCCGTACTTCTTGCGCTCCTTTTGGCGCGGATCGCGCCGCAGCATGCCTTCCGCCTTCAACTTCTTGCGAAACTCGATGTTGAACAGCAACAGCGCGCGGGCAATGCCCATGCGGCATGCATCGGCCTGGGCATTCACGCCGCCACCGGCCACGCGCGCGATCACGTCAAAGGTAGCCGCGGTGTCGCTCGAGACGAGCGACTGCTTGGCCGCCACGCGCTGCGCTTCGGTCACGAAGTACTCGTCGAAGGCGCGGTCGTTGATGGTGAAGTTGCCGGAGCCGGGACGCAGGAACACGCGCGCCGTCGAACTCTTGCGGCGGCCGGTCCCGTAGTACTGAACTTGTTCTGCCATAATTCGCTCTTAGCCTCTGGCTCTTGGCCTTTGGCCTGAAAACCTTTCTCCTAAAAATATGCAGGTCATGCGAGCTGCGAAAACTTTTATGCGGACTTCGCCGTCGCCGTCTTCTTCGCCGCCCCCGCAGTCGCACTCTTGGGCGAGCTCTTGCGCGCGATCACCATCGGCTTCGGCTGCTGCGCTTCGTGCGGATGCTTGTCGCCGCGATACACCTTCAACTTGGTCGCCATCTGCCGGCCGAGCTTGGTGTGCGGCAGCATGCCGGTGATGGTGTCTTCGATCAGGCGCTCGGGCGCGCGCTCGAAGCGCTTCTTGAATTCCTCAGTGCGCAAGCCGCCGGGAAACCCGGTGTAGCGGTGATACTTCTTCTTCTCCGCCTTCAGCCCGGTCACGCGGATCTTCGACGCGTTGATGATCACCACGTGGCTGCCCATATCGAGGAACGGCGTGTACTGCGGGTTCTCTTTGCCGCTCAGGAGACGCGCCACGCGCGCGGCGAGCCGGCCCAAGGTCTGGCCGTCAGCGTCCACCACGTACCAACTGCGCACAATCTCCCCTTTGGGGAAATATGTAGACATGCAAACTCTCCAAATTAAAGATAAGAACAGGACTAACGAGAAGACCGCTGAGGACTTCCGACTCACGCAGGACGTACCTGAAGAGCGCCTCTAGACGGGCAACTGCAGACCAGCAAAGACTTTACGATACAGGAAGCTGCGAGAAACTGTCAACGGAACGGGACCACGTTTCTAACCGCTGGCTACTCGTACGCGAGCGCGTCGATCGGGTCCTTCTGCGCGGCCTTGAACGCCGGATAGAGCGCGCCCAGCAGCGCGCCGCCCACGGCGATGAGCGACGCATACACCAGCCAGATACCCTCGATGCGCACCTGCAGCGTCGGCATGTAGCGCACGATGGTCATGCTGGCGGTGTAACTGATGAGGATGCCCAGCACGATCCCGACGACTGCCAGCAGGATGGTCTCCCGCAGGATCAGCCGGATGATGTAGAGCTTTGACGCGCCCAGCGATTTCAAGATGCCGATCTCGCGCGTCCGCTCCATCACCGCCGTGTACATCGCTTGAAAGATGACGATGAAGCCGATCACCACCGCCACGCCCACCACCACCGAGATGAATGCGGAAAGTCCGGGCACGTGCTCCGGCGTCATCAGCGACATGTACTCCTGCATCGAGCGCACGACGTACTGCTCCATGCCGGGGATGGCATTGATGGCGCGGTGTGCTTCATCGGTGTAGCGCGGGTCATCGAGCTTCACATAGAAGATCGAGGCCTTGCCCTCGGAGCCGGTCAGTTCCTGCAGCGTGCTCATGGGCAGGAACTTGCGCGCGCCTTTGCCGTGCTCGATGATGCCAGAGACGCGGAATTTATGGTTCAGCACGTCCACCGTGCTGCCCACCTTGATATGTTTGCTGCGCGCGAGGATGTCGTCCACGATGATGTCGTCGGCCTTCTGGAAGGGTCCGCCGCGCATGTAGTGCAGGGCGCCACTCACGTTCTCGAAGGAATCGGCCGGGTCGCCGAAGGGCGGCAGCGCTATCCCGTAGATGACTTCGAGGTTTCCCGAGGTCGTCACCTGCGTGATCACCGGCACGGCCGCGGTGACGTGCGGCACCTTCTGACGGATGACCTGCGCGATCTTCTGCGATACCGGTGCGCCGCTGAGCGCGGTGAAGTTGCTCGACCCCGGCGGCTGCACCATCAGGTCGGCGCCGATGCCTTTCTGGCGCGCGGCAGCATCCTTCAGCATCCCGAGCGCGAAGCTCACGATCACCAGGATGAGCGTGACCTCGACCGCGATCGCGATGATGGATATCAGCGAGCGCAGCGGGCGATGCACGAGATTGGAGACCACCATCTTGTTCATGAGGAAGTACTCAGTACCCGGTACTCAGTACCCAGTGACCGAAAAGAATAGCAGGTTGAGGGTGCGCAGCTTGCAATCAGCGATTTGCGATTGGCAGAGGCTCAACCCGCTGGTTGCTGATCGCTAATTGCTAATCGCTGATTGCTGGTTCAGCGCGCGCCCGGTCCTTGCGTGCTCGGCTTGGTTGCCGCTGGCGGCGGCGCCGGCTGCTGATCGGGCTGGTCCAAACGGACGAGCTGCGAGCCGGGCGGCTGGGGCAGGTCGAACTGGTCGTTGCGGATATCCTCATTCAGCTTCAGCTTCACGATAGCGAGCTGCACCGTGTACTCCTCCTGCGGCCGATAGATGGTGATCAGCGAAGGGAAGAGCAGGTTGTCGTAGACCTGAAAGTTGTCGTAATGGGCGTCGGTGGCGACGTTGCCGTTCTTGTCGTAGACGATCTGGCGGTGCGGCTGCAGGTCATCGCGCGTGAACACGATCTTGCGCGAGAGGTTCCACTTGCCGTCGGGATCGCGCCGCGTCACGATGATGGTGTAGCTCGGCATCTCCATCTGCTTCTTCGACTTCGCGCCGGTCACCACCTCAGTGGTGCTCTCGAGCACCGCCACCTCGTTCTTCGGGTCGATCTCCTGCAGCAGCAGCGCGTCAAAGATGTGCTGCGGACGCAGGTTCTCCAGTGATTGGCCGGCAGCCGCGCGCGTCACGTCGTTGCGCCCCACGATGAAGCGGTTTTTTGCCGGGATGGAGACGCGGAACACCTGCCCGTCACTCACCATGTCGAAGGCCTTGTTGCGCAGCACAGGCAGGAGCCCGATCATGCGGATCTCTTTCGGCTTGCGCACCAGGATGTACCCGCGGATCTCCTGGTAGTCGGTGATCTTGCCCTTCTTCGATCCCCCGGAAGAAGCGGCGATGTCCACCGTGGCATTCAGCGTCTTGACCTTCTGCGCTTCCACGTTGATGCGTTCGACCAGGTCGTCGCGGTTCGATTCCTTCAGCTTGTCAGCGATGTTCCGCTTGGCCACGGTGTGGGTGCGGAACAGACACCCGCCTAGCGGCAATAGCGCCACCAGCGCCAGCAACAGCGTGCCCAGTTGATTCCTTGCGGGAGAGTTCATTCCTTGTTCAGATGAACGACGCTTAATTGGATCAGGCTTGCTCGGATGACGGCGCGCGTTTTCCGCTTTCGCGGTCCCATGTCGCATGCCGTCGGCCCCGGTCGAGACAGTATAAAGCCTCAATGCGGCGCCGTCGCATGCCGATACGCGTCCACGTTGCGCTCATGCTCCGCCGCGGTCGCGGAGAAGCGGTGGTGTCCCTGGTTGTCGCTCACGAAATACAAGAACTCGGTATGCGCCGGATGCATGGCCGCTTCGAGCGCCGCCCGGCCGGGGTTCGCGATCGGTCCCGGCGGCAGCCCCGCGCGTTTGTATGTGTTGTAGGGCGAATCGAGCGCCAGGTCAGACTGGCGGATCACGCCATCGTATTTGCCGATGAGCAGCGAGGCGTAGGCCACCGTCGGATCGGCCCCCAGCGCCACGTTCTTCTCCAGGCGGTTGTAGTAGACGCCGGCCACCACCGGACGCTCTTCCGCGACCGACGTTTCTTTTTCCACGATGGACGCCATGGTCACTACGCGGTGCGTGTTGCCGCGATCGGCTTCCGCCGCCAGGCCGATCTGCTGCGCCGTCTGGCGGAAGCGCCGCACCATCGCCGCCGCCATGTCGTGCATCGTCTGCGTGCGCGTGAATTCGTAGGTGTCGGGGAAAAGATACCCTTCGAGCGACTGCGCTTGCGGATCGAGGTCAGCAATCAGCGCCTTCTCCTGCGCCGCCTTGAGGAATTCGCCGCGCGGACCGAGCCCCGCCTGCTCCACCAGGGCGGCGATCTCGAACATGTTGTAGCCCTCGGGGATGGTGACGGTGTGGGTGAAGATGTCGCCGCGCGCCACGCGGTCATAGACCTCGAGCGCGCTCGCCGGATGGTCGAACTTGTACTCGCCCGCCTTCAGCGTCTTCACTTTCCAGGCATGCAGCGCCAGGAATGCCCACTCGCTGCGGATCACGCCCGCGTCTTTCAGGTCGCGCGCGATCTTCTTAGCCGTCGATCCTGGACGCAGCAGTAGGAACTGTTGCGTGCTTCCGCCCGCAGGGACGAAGAGTCCGTAGGCAATGAACACTACCCCGATGAGGATGGCGAGAAGGATTAGTTTGGCCAGGGTCTTTAGCAAAGCAGAAGTTTAGATGAATCCGCAGCGATCCGCGTCCATGGGCAGCGAAAAACTACTCCCCCATCCATGTCCCGTAGGGTTGCAGCGCCTCGATGTGGTCGAACATGATCTTCATCGCCGCTGTGATCGGGATGGCGAGGATCAGTCCCCAAGCTCCCCACAGCCATCCCCAGACCAGCAGCGCGATGGTGACCGCCAGCGGGTTGAGTTGCAGCCGCTTGCCCAGCACTTTGGGATAGAGCACGTTGATGGCGAACAGGTGCAGTCCGAGGATAGTAAGGATGATGACCAGGATTTCCGGCGTGGTCTCCTGTCCGAAGGCGGCGAGCAGTGGCGGCACCATGGCCAGCACCACGCCCAAATACGGCACCAGGCTGAGGAATCCGGAGAGGAATCCGAGCACGAAGGCGTTGGGTAATCCAATGGCGAAGAACACAATGGTCGTCAGCAGCGAGGTGAACACGCCGATCAGCAGGTTCCCCAGCATGAACGCCTTGATCATCTTCGAGATGCGCCCCAGGGTGACGTAGGCAGTGTTGCGGTTCTCCATCTTGAACAGCATCACGGTGGCGGCGCGAACGTGCTCCTGCCACGTCAGCATGAAGAACACCAGGAAGGGGATGAACGATACCGCCAGCACCACTTCGGTGAAGCCACCGAGCGAGTTCGAGAGATACTCCGTCCAGTTGGTTTGCTGCTCCACCTTCACCGTGTTCTTGTCGGGCGGTGGCGCCGGGGTAACGGCTGCCGTGCTCTGCTCGAGCTTCTGCGCCTTGGCGCGATACTCGTCCGCGATCTTGCGGACTTTTTGCGTGTACTGCGGCAGCTCGTCGATGAACACCATGGTCTTGCCGTAGATGTAGTACCCGCCCAGGTAGATCAAGCCGGCGATGATCAGCATCACGATGCCGGTAGCCAGGGCGCGCGGCATGCGGGTGCGCTCCAGCAAGCTCACCGCGGGCTCGAGCATGAAGGCGATCAGCACCGAGACGAGCAGCGTGATGAGCACCAGCTTCGCCAGGTAGACCACCGCGAACGCCGCCAGCGTGGTCAGCAGCACGTTGGCGGTGGCCTGGGTGCCGCTGGAACGCTCGATGTGGCGCGTGCTGCTGTCGAGGGTGCGCGGACGCAACTCGCCCGCCGGCTCGGGCTCCACGCCCAGCAACTCCGTCAGCTTGCCTTGTGGTTCGTGTGGACTCATGGTGTGCTCGCTAAACGTAGTGGTCGCTAAGCGTCATCTTAGCCGAGGTTCCGCGCCATCATGCCTATAATCGCGGAGTGGCGAACCCAAACGATAATGCGGCGCCGGAGCCGCCGCCCGCGCATAAAAGGATCCTGGCGCTCGACGTGGGCTCGCGCCGCATCGGCGTGGCGGTGTCCGACGCGCTCGGCATCACCGCGCAGGGCCTTACCACCATCCAGCGCAAGAACAAGAAAACGGATTTCGCCGCGCTGCGCCGCCTGCTCGAGGACTACGCCGTTGCGGAGATCGTGGTCGGCTTTCCGCTGCGCATGAGCGGTGAGGGCGGTCCGATGGCCGAGCAGATGACGCTCTTTGCCGGCGAACTGCGCGCCAAGTTCGCCTTGCCCGTCCATCTTTGGGACGAGCGCCTGACCTCGGCGGAAGCGAATCGCATCCTGCGCTCCACCGACATGAGCATCGAGAAGCGTGCCGGCGCCGTGGACCGCATGGCCGCGGTGCTCATCCTGCAAAGTTTCCTCGCGGCACGCGCGAGTCAGGGATGAAAGCCGCGCGGCAGAGCGGCTAGCGAGTTCCATTGATGCGGTCGGCTAGCGCCTTCAACTCTTCCGCGGTTAAGTTACCGGTGAGCACGAGTTGATCGCTGATCGTAGATTGTATGATCGCGACCTGCAGCAGCTCGCCGCCCGCCACGATGCCCATCTGCGTGCCGATATTGTCCGAGGTCGCTTTGCGCATCTTCTCGCCACCCGCCGGCGTCAGCGTGAACAGTAGCGCCGGCCTGCCGTTCTCCTCGGTCACCGAGGCCTGCTGGATGGCCTTCTCGTCCACGATCGCCTCCGGCTCTAGCACAAACATCTGCGCCGGGTTCGTCCCCTTGAGTTGGAACCTATTGGGGAAAGTCTGGGCTGGAGTCAGATATTTCGTCCACGGACCAGCCACCAAGCGGAACTGCACGCTGGCGCGCGGCCCGACGGGTTGCTGATCGCGCGCCCGCCACAGCATCGCGCCGCCCACGCCGAGCGCGGCCAGCAACAACACCGCGACCATCACCATGAACTTGCTGCGCGGCTTGGGCGCGGGCGTAGCCGCTTCCTTCGGGGGGATCGGGGTCGGGGATCTTCCCGGCACGGTCTGCGCAATAGGTTCCTGCGCCACGAACTCCATGGCCGACTCCGGCGACGGAAAATCACGCACCGCATACTCATGCTCCGCCGACTTCCATGTCATGGGTGGCGGGGTTGACGGCGGCGGGGTTGTGCTAGGTGACGACGACGGCGGCGTGTGGATGACCGTCACTGCCAGCGGCGTGACATCAGCGGTGGAATCCGCGGACGCCGCCGCTTCTGCTGCGGCGACAGCAGCAGCGTCCAGCGCCGCCATCATCTCTTCCGCATCGGCGAAGCGGTCTTCGCGGCGTTTTTCCAGCGCCTTCATCACCAGCGCGCCGACCGCCGGCGGGATCCCCAGGTCAGGACGCTCGCGGTCCGGCGCCACCGGGACCGTCCCCAAGTGGTGGCGTATCCACTGCTGCATCGTCTCCGCCTGGAAGGGCAGGCTGCCCGTCATGGCTTCGTAGAGCACGACGCCCAGGGAATAAAGGTCAGCGCGGCCGTCGATGGAATCGCCCGGCAGTCCCTCGGCCTGCTCCGGGGACATATATTGCGGCGTGCCCAGCACCGTGCCCGCCACCGTGGGCGTTGAACCAACGCCACCGGCGCCACCGACCGAGGTGTGGTAGCCGGGCCGTATCTTGGCGATGCCAAAGTCGAAGACCTTCACCGTCTCCGCCCCGTCGGGCGTGCGGATGGCGAGGATGTTCTCCGGCTTGATGTCGCGATGCACGATGCCGAGTTGGTGGGCGGCGGCGAGCGCGGCGGCGACCTCGCGCCCGATGCGGAGCACGCGCGCGAGCGGCAGCGGCGCCGGCTTGCCCGCGAACGTCTCGCGCTCGAGAACGTCGCGCAGGCTGGGGCCTTCGACGTACTCCATCACCAGGAAAGGACGCCCGTCTTCGGTGCGGTCGATGTCGTCCACGCGCACGGCGTTGGGATGCTGCAACCGCCGCGCGATCTTGGCTTCCGTCTCGAAGCGTTCGAGGAAGAGCGGCTCGGCCACGAGCGTGGCGCTGATGAGCTTGAGCGCGCGCAGCTCGCCGAACACGCGGTGCCGCGCCTTGTAGACCGTCCCCATGCCGCCGCTGCCGATCTTTTCCAGGATGATGTAGCGGTCGCGCACCGTCATCCCGGGCGCCAGGTCAGAGACGCTGCGCAGCGCGCCGCGGTCTTTCGGGCAGATGCTGAAGTCGCTGGGATAAGTGGTGTGGCAGGTCTCGCAATATTTCATGCGCGCACGTTTTCGGAAACGCGTCGCGCAGCGGGGTCCCAGCCAGCGAAGACCATGCGGGCATACTAAGGATGCGGAGGAGCATGGTCAACGCGCGGCTTGCTTGTCCGGAGTCACTTGCCAAAGTAGCGACAGCGTCCGGTGAGCTTCCAGTCGAAGAGGACATCTTCCACCTGCGGACCGGCGCCGATGTTGTGCTCCACCATCCAGCGTCCGCTGGGGCCTTTCACGTTCACCACCATGCCGACGTGCGGCAGGTCGCCATCCTTAATAAGGTTCCACATCACAATGTCGCCGGGCGCGTAGTCGGCGGCTGACGTCGAGAGCGCCAGCGTTTTGCCGTGGCGGCGGAAGAAGGCGGCAAGGTTCGGTACGCGGCGATGGTCGATGTTCTTGTCCGGACGGCGCGCGCCCCACTTGTGCGGATAGGCGTTCCACGCCGCGATCATGTCCTCGTGGACCTTCTGCTGCAAGTCGATGCCGGCGGCGCGATAGATGCGCACGATCTCGTCGGCGCACACACCGGTATCGGCGGGGACGTCGCCGCCCGGATACGCGATGGCCACGTACCTCGGCTCGTAGCGTGCAGGATGATGGGGACGATCGAGTGCCGCGGCGACGAGCGCCGCGGTGAGTTCGGCGCGTGATAGTACCGGTGGCTTGGGCGGTGGCTGCATCCGCGACTGCTGCGCTGCGGCGAAAGCCGCGAGCAACATTGAGAGGACGGCGATGTTCGCGAAAACGAAAGCCAAGCGACGCATGCCCAGCATGACACCGCATCTCGCCGGAATGTTCCAATGCTTTTTTTCGCCGAGCGAACCCCCTTCAGCACGGAGCGGCAAAGCAGGGCCGCGAGCGCCCGGCGGCAAGCTGAGGGCAGCGCCTAGCGGCGCTTCTTCTTGCTCTTGCCGCCATTTTTGCGCACACCGGCAGTGGCTTCGGCGGCTCTTTGTTCCAGCGCCATCAGCACGGTGTGTTGCATGTCGGCGACGGGCGCCGGCTTGCCACTCCAGATCTCGAACTGGCGCGCGCCCTGCTGCACGAACATCTCGATGCCGGGGATGACGATGGCGCCACGTTTCCTGGCCAGTTGCGTGAAGCGTGTCTCGGCCGGGTTGTAGACCATCTCGAATACGTACTTCGCGTTGATCTCTTTCTCGCTCAAGGGCGACGCTTTCGAGGCGCTCTTCGCACCGCCCTTCGCACCCCCCATCCCGACGGGCGTGGCGTTCACGATGCAGTCGAACACCAGCTTCTTCAATTCTTTCTTGCCGACATACTTCGCGCGTGCCTGTTTGGCGAGTTTCTTTCCCGACGAGGCGGTGCGGTTGATGATGTAGACCTCGCTGCCCCGCTCTTTCAATCCCCAGACGGCGGCGCGCGCCGCCCCGCCCGCGCCCACGACCAGCACCTTCGAGCCTTGCAGGTGGAAGCGCTGCTCCAGCGGACGCACCACGCCGGCAATATCGGTATTGAATCCGTAGAGCTTGCCCTCCTGCGAGCGGACGACGGTGTTGCAGGCCCCGATCTTCGCGGTGAGCGGGTCGGTGTTGTCGAGGTGCTTCATGAGCTCTTCTTTGTAGGGCATCGTCACGGAGAGACCATGGATGGGGATATCGCGCACGCAAGCGAGCAGGTCTTTCAGCGTCTTGGCATGGAGCGCGAGGTAAACGCCGTTGACGTTCTCGCGCCGGAAGGCCACGTTCATCATCGCGGGCGAGAGCGAGTGCGCGACCGGATCGCCGACCACGCCATAGACGCGCGTGGCGGCGTCTACCTGGTCGATGCGATAGGTCTCGCGCAACGTCCGGTGGGCGATCTGTCCGGGAGCCGTCTCTTCACCGGCGGAGGCGGCGCCGAAGGTGAAGACGCTGCCCGCGCGCACGCCCAGCACGCGGCTGATGATGCCCTGCTCACCCATGCAGACGCCGATCATGGAGTAGCGCTCGCTCTGCCGCTCCAGGAACTTCATCATCACCACGTTGTCGGAGAGCGACTTGGCGGTGGTGATGACTTTGTAGAAGTCGGCAGGATGGCGGCGCATCTTCTCGAACGTCTTGTCGAGATCGCGGGTGGCGCGGAAGTCGTGGAAGCTGAGGATGAGCGCGGCCGAGTTGCGGACGCGGGTGAAATCCTGCGGACGCATCTGGTTGGCGGTCTGCAGCTCGATGTCGACGAGCTGGCACCCGTTGTTGGCGGCCTTGATCAGGATGTCGAGCTGCGCGGCGACGGTGCCGCGGAACTTTCCGCCATTGGCCGCGCGGCGACAGGTGGCGATCACCAGCGCGTGCGGATAGTAGTCCGCGAAGCGCTTGATGCGCGCGAGGGCGCTCGCCGGCTTGCGCAGATAATCCAGCCGGAACTCGAGGAATGGGTTCTCGCGGACGACGGCCTCAGCTTTTTCTATCATTTCCACGGGGTCGGCGCCGGTGATGGCTACAGAGATGCGCGGCAGGCGCGCCGGCAGCAGCCGCGGAGTGTAGGTGAGGGAGGCCATCTTATTGAAGAATAAGCGGCGAGGATGATACACGACGCCCGAGCTTAATCTACAACAGCCCGGCCGTTTGGCCGCGAAGCCATTGAACCAACGTACCTTAGGGGTAAACAGTCGGCTATTGACCCCTTAATACCCGTTTGCTAGCGTTCGTCCACTGGGTTTCGTGTGGGCGGTTTTGGAAGGCCCCGAACAGGGAGCTGTCTGGCCCCACGGCGCGCGGCGGTGTGATGGCAACCCATCACACAGCACTGCGTGGCCGGCCCCGTTTCTCCGGCCCGAGTCCTTGGAGGAGTCATGCAAAAGAGATTTCTGGTCCTGATGGTGATCGCGGCGGCAGCGGCGCTGGCCGGTGCGCAAGAGCAAGGCCTGGAGAGGCACGCGACCACTGAGGTGCTCGGCGCCAAACAAGTGGTGCAGGGACCGACCTATGAAGACGTCTACTGCGCCGGCTACATCACCACGCAACCGCCGCGGGAGCTCGGTTACGTCTCCGGCAACTGGAACACGCCGCACGAGACCCTGACCGGCACGCACAAGACCATCTACCTGCATGGCTCGGGCTTCGAGGTGGGCAAGGAATATGAATTGATCCGCCACGTCCGCGATCCCGACCATGCCCGCGTCTACCATGGGCAACTGGAAGCGGTGCGCGCGGCCGGCGAGACTTACTTCGAGATCGGCTCGGTGAAAGTGCTCGATGTGCGTGGCACCACCGCCATCACCGACGTCAACTTTTCCTGTGACGGCATCCATCCGGGCGACCTGGTGGTGGCCATGCCGAAGCGGGACATCCCGCTGTACCACGGCGCGGCGCCCTTCGACCGTTTTGCTCCGCCCAATGGCCGCACCAGCGGCCGCATCATCCTGGCACGTGACTATGACTGGTTGATCGGCTCGCGCTCGCAGGTGATGCTCAACCTCGGCGCCGAAAAAGGCGTGAAGGTCGGCGACTATTTCCGCATCACCCGCACCTATGAGCACACCGCCAAGGATGAGGTCGATCGCATCTCGCTCGGCGCGCGCGACATGGTGGATACCGATATGGTCAATCCCAAGCTCGTCACCGCGGAGAGCATGCGCGACCTGCCGCGGCGCAGCCTGGGCGAGATGGTGGTCACCAACGTGACCCCAAGATCATCGACCGGCGTGGTGACCTTCGCGCTGGAAGAGATGTTCCTCGGCGACACGGTGGAGATGATCGACGTGCCGCCGCCGCCGGCTCCCGAAGCCGGGCCGCGGCCCATGGGCCCCACCATCGCGTGTACGGCCGCGCCCAGCACGGTCCGCATGGGCGACAACTCGAACATCAATTGCGATGCCGCCAGTCCGGATAACCGTCCGCTGACGCTGGCGTTCGCCACCGACCGCGGCACCCTGGCCCAGCGCGACACCACTGCCGTGCTCTCCACGCGCGATACCGGCGTTGGACCCATCACGGTGAGCGCCACGGTGACCGACGACCGCAATCTCTCGGCCTCGACTGCGGTGGTAGTGAACGTGGAAGCCGGTTCCGGGCCGCAGGCCAGCCTGGCCGGCGAGGCGATGTTCAGTATGAACAGCGCTCGGGTGGATAACCGCGCCAAGGCGATGCTCGATGGCATCGCGCTGCGCATGAACCAGGAGCGCGATTCCAAGGCCGTGATCGTGGGCTTCAGCGATCGGGACGAGCGGGCCGGACTGGCCATGGCACGCGCGAACAATGTGAAGGCTTACCTGACCCAGAGCAAAGGCATCGATGCGAGCCGCATTTCCACTCGCGCCGGTGCGGGCCCGGGCAAGAAAGCTGAAGTCTGGATCGTCCCGGCCGGGGCCAGCATGCCGTAAGTAAGTTGCGTAGGGAGAGAGCGGGCGTCCGCCACGGCGGGCGCCCGAGTTTTTTGGGGGCGGGCTGCTTCGCTCCTTCGCGCTGGCGCACTCGTGGTTTTTAAGGAGCGCCGGCGTCC
>JALYLW010000100.1 GCA_030774055.1 Acidobacteriota bacterium | reverse complement strand
TCTTCGGGTTGTGCTTCTGCAAAACCTTCGTGATCGCCGCCGTCAGCGTCGTCTTGCCGTGATCGATGTGTCCGATCGTCCCCACGTTCACGTGCGGTTTCGACCGGTCAAACTTTTCTTTCGCCATATTCCCTCGACGTTCTGGTTATGACTGCGGTTTATGCGTACTGATAAAGTCTTGCGAACTTCTTGCGCATCGCGGGCGCCACTTCTTCCAGCCTGGTCAGGTACATCTCGCGCACCTGGCCCTGGTCGGCGCCGGTCAGCTCATTCCACAACTCGACCACGCTCTTGCCGCCGCGGTAGCGGTCGAGCAAGCCCGCATCGCGTACCGGCTCGAACTGACGCACGCGCAGGCCCTGCTTGCTCACCGACTTCAGGAACCGCTCGACGTTCGCGGCGCTGAACGCGCTCTCGAGCAACGTCTTGAATTCGGCGAAGGCGACTTCGTTCCCGACCGCGAGCTTTGCCTGTTCGAATGCCATTGGGCGCATAAATCCTGGAGCGGGAGACGGGAATCGAACCCGCGACCAACAGCTTGGAAGGCTGTGACTCTACCACTGAGTTACTCCCGCCCTTCCACATCCCCGGCTACCTACATCCGACCGACTGTAAAACTACTGGAGCTGATGATCGGGATTGAACCGATGACCTCTCCCTTACCAAGGGAGTGCTCTACCAACTGAGCTACATCAGCCACTAACCCTGGTTCGCGTCCTCCACATCACCACTCATAGCTGCTTCCGTGTCGTGCAGCGTTTCCCTGCGATGCATGATCGACTTGAACGCGAACAACGCCATCAGTCCGATCACCGGATAGCGGAACTGCTTCTCCGGAAACAACCAGAGCGCAAGCAGCGCGATGGCCCCGTAAGCGCTCAGCGCAATCAGCAACCGTTTCACTATCCGACCTGGTGCACAGGGGAGGATTCGAACCTCCGTAGCTCCAAGGAGCGGCAGGTTTACAGCCTGCTGCCATTAACCGCTCGGCCACCTGTGCGAAACCGCTTCCCTGCTCCACGGCGCGTCCACGAACGAACACAAACCCGCGCACAGACTTCTGCGCGAGAACCACCACATACGGAAAGGAATCCTTGTGGAGTGTGTTCCTCTTGAGGAGTTGCGCGTTCGTTTATTCGGAGCTGCTTTATTCGGAGCTTGTTAAATCCAGCCGGCGCTCGCTCGGCCAGACCCCTATCCCTGGAGCTGGCGACAGGACTTGAACCTGTGACCCTCTGATTACAAATCAGATGCTCTACCAGCTGAGCTACGCCAGCCTGATACCTTCCCGCCGCACGGGACAAACATTAAAAGTAGCATAACGGCATTCGACGTGCAAGCAAACCCCGGCTGCGGCGGCCTTCTTGTTATCTTTGTGGTTAACCTAAGCGTACTTGGCTAACCTATCTGGGTTGACCGGGCGGGGTCGCAGGACGCGAGATCCGTCACCGAAAACACAAATGCTATGATTCCTGACCTCGCTATGATTGTACTCGATGGCGGAAGCGCTTGGCCAGGCTTGCTTCGTTTGCTCGTCCGCCGCGGCGGACGCTCACCCGTTGCCGCATGAAACCAGCTGACTCCCCCATGACCGACCTCCAGATGACTCGCCGCGCATGATGCTTCGTCGCCGTACGGTGCGCGTTCTCGCCGTCGTGGTGCTGGTGCTGGCCGCCGGCGCGCTCACCGCTGTGTTGCTACTGCGCCGCGGCCGCGCGCCGGAGGCGGTGCGTCTGCTGCCCGAGGCCGACGCTGTCGTCTACTTCGACGTGCAGGCGCTGCGTACCCTGGGCGCATTCTCGGGCACCGCCGCGACGCGCGAACCGGAGTACGAAGAGTTCGTGCGCGCGACCGGATTCCAGTTCGAGCGCGATCTGGATGCGGCGGCCTTCGCCGTGCACGCCGCAAAAATGACGCCGACGCCCGCGCCGGGCGGGGGGCCGCAACTCTCCGCGGAGACGCGCTTCTCCGAAGTCTTCATCGGCCGCTTCGACATCGCGCGCGCCACCGCCTACCTGCGCAAGCTGGCCAAAGGCACGGAGCGTTATCGCGACATCGACGTCTACTTCATCCCCCACGAAAACCGTCAGGTGAAGGTGGCGATCCTGGGAGTGGACCGCGTGGCGGTCTCGAACACCGATTCGCGCGAGCCGCTGCATCGCATGATCGACCGCTATCGTTCAGGAGCGATGCATGCCGCGGGGCCCGCCATCGTGGCGGCGTATCGCGAGCACATCCCACTGGGCAGCGTGATCTGGGCGGTGGCGCGCATCGGGGACGAATCGGGCAACGCCGGTGTACCGGCGCCACCGGCGCTGGCGGTGCTGAGTGGGACTACGCTGGTCGGGTCGGTGCGTCCGCTGCTGGGCGCGCAACTGCGGTTAGAGGATGTGGCCGGCGATAGCGTGCAGGCGCAGCGCATCGTGGAGAGCTGCACCACCATGCTCGCCCTGTTCAAAGACATGGAAGCCGGCGCCACGCCCTCGGGCACCGATGAAGACGTGAAGAAGGTCTTCGACAGCATCCGCATCGAGCAACAGGAGAAGAGCGCGGTGCTGACGGCGACCATCCCACCCGGATTCCTGAAAAAGATCACCAGCGAACCGCCGGCGCTGACCCAGGCGGCGCCCACGGCTGTCCCGACACCGACGCCGAGTCCTGCGCCGAAAAAGCGCGTGGCGAAGTAGTCCGGTTCGTCAGAAGTGCGGAACCCGGCATTCCTTCCTTGAAGCCGGAGCACGGCTGAGCGAGAATCAGATACTTACCGGAGCAAAACGCGAGCATGACCCATCGCCTGTTCACCATCGGGCACTCCGCCATGCAGCTTCCCACGCTGCTGGCGACGCTGGAGCATTCTCACGTGAGCCTGATCGTTGACGTGCGCAGCCGGCCGCAGAGCTTCCATCATCCCCACTTCGATCGCAGCCACTTGGAGCGCATGTTGCCAGAGGCCGGCATCAGCTACCTGTTTCTGGGAGACGAGTTGGGCGGCAGGCCGGACGATGCGAATGCCTACGCCAGCGACGGCGTGGTGGACTACCGCGCGCGCCGGAAGTCGTACGCGTTCCGCGCGGGCTTGGAGCGCGTGGAACAAGAGTTGGCGAAGCGCGACCTGGCGCTGATGTGCGCGGAGGAAGATCCGCTGCAGTGCCATCGCTTCCTGATGATCTCTCCCGAACTGGTGATAGCGGGGCTGGAGCCGGTGCACATCCGCAAAGGTGGGAACCTCGACAGCCAGCGCGAGGCTGAGGACCGCTTGCTGAAGGCTAACGGCTTCGGGGCGTTGGCGGGTGGGTCGCTGTTTTCCGGTGATCGGGACGCTGCCTTGGAGAGCGCTTACGACGCGCAGGCCAAGCTGGCGGCCTTCCGCATCGAACCCGCGGAGGCAGGCCGCTGGTAGCCCGATGGAGTTGACCCTCTGCACCATCGGCTTCGCCGGCAAAACTGCGGAACAATTCTTCGCGCTGCTCACCGAGGCCGGCGTGCGCCGAGTGCTCGACATCCGCGGGAACCGCGGCGGACAGCTCTCCGCATTCGCCAAACATCCTGACCTCGCTTTTTTTCTCCAGCGCCTCGCGGGCATCGAGTACGCGCATGAGCCCCGGTTCGCGCCCTCGCCGGAGATCCGCAAAGCCTATCGCGCCAGCAAAGACTGGCCACAGTATGAGGCAGCATTCCTCGCTCTGATGCGGGAGCGCGATTTCCCGGGGGCGGTGGAGGTGCCCATTGAAGGCGGCCCACTGGCGTTGTTGTGCTCGGAGCCCGGTCCGGAAAAATGCCACCGCCGGCTGGTGGCGGAGTTGCTGGCTGAGAATCTGCGCGGCAAAGGTCACACGGTCCACGTGCGTCACTTGACGGTCGAGCAGCCTACGCCGAAACCAAAATCCCGAAAACGAGCCGCCTGAGATCGCGGATTTCATGTCCGAACTCCTGATCAGCGAAGTAACGCGCATGGGGGATGGCTTCTGCGTGATCGGGCTGATGTCCAACCCGGCCGGCGTCTGTTCCCTGCGACCGATGCCCCATGGGGGATTCGCGTGGCGGCCCTTCCCCTATCGGCGCGCCGACCGTATCGCCTTTGATCTGCAACTTGTGTCCCTGGCCGCGCCGCATCTCGAGGACCGCGTGTGCTCGAATCACCGCAAGCTTGGGTCAATCTCCGAGGACGAGATGCTGGATCTGCTGCAGAAGGCTGAGCTAGGGGAATCGCGAGCGGACCTATTCGGTTGCGCTGTTCGTTCCACGGCGAGCGGAGCTACCTATGTGAAGCCCGGTCACGGCGAACGATCCATCTGCGGCTGCAGGATCGAAAATATAAGTTTTGACTTCAGCCACTATCCCAAAAAGAATGTTCGTGCAGCGTTGCTTCTGGCATCCGGCGACCGGCTGGACAGCCTTCCGGTGGTCGACGATGATTGGCTCCGATTCATCGACCATCTCTGGGAGCGGAGCCAGGGAACCGTCAATATCGGGTCGCGACTCCAGCGCTTCTTCAACCAGCAGATCAAGGAGCATGTCTTGTCCAGCGCGATTCCGTTCGTCCGCATCGGGCTGACTCGTCCATTCCATGGTCGATGCTGGTTGATGCTCGACTCGCTCTTCCCCGTCCCGAAGAGAAACTGGGTGGAGGAATTCCTTCAATGACGTTTGGAGCAAGGCTGGGGACGCGATGATGAGAACTACCGAAGAGATTCGAGCCTTGGTGGAGCGCTGCCTGCGCGCCGTCCTCCCGCCGGAAGCTGTCATGCCGGAGGACGATCTGGATTGGGTGGAGAGCGGCCTACTCGACTCCATGGGACACGTGGATGTTTTGACAGGCATCGAGCGCGCGACGAATATGCCCGACTTGCTCGAGCGCGCTGGGGTTGAGCCACCCACTACTACTAAGACCGCCATCGAAGCAATCCAGAAAGCGTTCGCGCAGCCCGCCGCGACCGAACCTGCGGTGGGAAGGGCCTCAAAGCCCAGCAACGGTGACGGATCGGCAATGATCGTGACCGGATGGGGAGCGGCCCTCGGTTCCACGCGCGTGGCCATCGTGCAGGTGGAGCAGGAATTCGGATTGAGCGCCGGAAAGTTATCGCAGGGCGCAGGGCTGGAGACTATCTGCCGTGCATCCGCGAAGGAGGACGAGGTTTCTCTGGCTCGAGTCGCAGCGCAGCAGGCGCTGCAAGTGGCCGGGGTTTCTGAGGCGAGCCTGGATTGGATCCTGGCAACGAGCGAAACCATGGTTGGAGTCCCTGCGCTGGGCGCCTCGCTGCACTCGGCGCTGCTCGCTCCGCCGGCGTGCGGCGTGCTCGACGTGGGCGGCGCCTGCGCTGGCGTGGTCAACTGCCTGGTTGTGGCCGACGCTCTCTTCGCCGCCGGCAAGGCGAACAGCATCCTGATCGCTTCGGCGGACGTCCACCGCCGGCTCTTGGCGCCGGGCAGAGTTCCGGGGGAATTCGGAGGCCTGTTCGGAGACGGGGCCAGCGCGTTCGTACTGCAACGGCTCAAGAACGGCGGCTCCGAGGCTTACCGGATGCTCGCCAGCGTGGGTGGATGTGCAGGCGGGTTCGTCACGGCGCTCGCGGTGCGTCCGGATGGGGAGGGCGCGATCAGGCTGCAGTTCGATGGAGAGGCCCTGGCGCGCGCCGCCACGGACCGCATGGCGATGATCCTCGACGACCTCGAAGCCGCCAGCGGACGCCGGCGCGCCACCGCCAGCGCCTTCGTCATCCACCAGCCCAACCCTCGCATCGTGGAGATTTTCCTACGGCGCGCCGCACTTCCGCCGGAGAAGGTTCCGGTCGTAGCCAGGACCTCCGGCAACTTGGGCTCGTCCACCTGCGGATTGGCGTTGGCGAAGGCTCTCGCCGAGCATTCCAGCAAGCCCCGCAGTCAAAGAGGCCCGATCTTCATGGCTGCGGTGGCGCCGGGATTACTGTGGGCAGGGGCGATCCTGGAATGAAGAAGGCAGAGGCCGCTACGTAAGGACCTGCTGGCGATTGCTCAGCGGTGAGTCAGATGAATGCGCGCGCTTACCGGCCCGCGCCGCTGCCGAAGGTGTGCAGCTTGGCCTGCGCCATATTCAAGCGCAGGTACTTGTAGGGATTGACCGGGGTATTGAAGATGCGGACTTCGTAATGCAGGTGCGGGCCGGTGGAGCGTCCGCTGAGTCCGACGTAGCCGATCACGTCGCCACGGAGCACATGCTGGCCGGGAGCGACGTTGAAGGCGGAGAGATGTCCGTAGCGCGTCGAGATGCCGTTGGCGTGGTTGATCACGACGAGGCGTCCGTAGCCACTCTGCAGGTCGGCGAACCCGACCATGCCATCGGCCGGCGCCAGGACCACGTGGCCGTATGTGCTGGAGATATCCACGCCGGTGTGGAACGCGCCTTCGCCGTTGAACGGGTCGTTGCGCTCGCCGAAGGAGCCGGTGATGGGACCTTCCACCGGCCACAGGTTCGGGGCAGACGCCAGTCGCAGCCAGTCTGCCGTGGTCGCATTGCGGTCGCCAAACTCGATGCCCACGGTCGCCGCGCCTGACATCGCTGAGGTCCGCAGGGCGGAGAACTGGTCGACCGACGAGATGAAAGCTTCGTCCCCGAACTGCCCTTGCGGGCTCAGCATGGGGTCGGACTTCAATCCGTAGAGCGTCGAGATCTCGCTGGCCAGCGAGCCCAGCGAGGCGGCCTGGATCTCATGCTCCTGCGCCACCTGCTCGAGCTGGGTATAACGGGTGCGAAGCGCCTCGCGCTCGGCGCGGACCTGGTTGAAGGCCTGCGCCTTCCACAGCATTCGGGTATAAGAGCCGGCCATGCCGGTGATGGTGAACATGCCGATGATCGCGCCGGCGATGAAGACGTAGAGATAATGCAAGGGAATGGGGAGCTTACGCAGCTGGCCTTCTGCGTCGCGAGTCACCAATAAAATGTAGTAGCGCTTCCGCAAGGGGGTCTCCGGAAAAACTCTACCAACCAACGGTCTCAGATTTTTTCAGGCCGCCGTTATGCTTTGCCCGAAGATGGCTACCGTGGACTTGGTAGCTCCTGCTTCGTGCCGACCCCGCGCTTAGCGCTGGATCGTTGAGGGCCTGAGGCCAGAATGTCCTGGAACGGCCTGAGAAAGTTAACAGGGTGTTCTCAGGCTGTCAAGCAGAACAGATGCTGGATACTCTACCCCAAGTCAGTGCAAAGAAAACCACTTGGTAGTACATCCGGGCTGTGGATTTCGGTCATGGCCGAGGGTAATGCGTCGTCTCTCTTCGCGGGCTACGCGGTAGGGCCGCTCCGCCCTCGCCCTTTGCTCGCCCGGCCACCTTATATAGTGAGACGGCTCAGGACGAGTTTGGTTAAGCCGGGACGCTGGTCCGGGAAGACGTCCGGAAAGACGTCAAGCCGGGACACCTAGTCCGGGAACCATACGGGAAAGCAATGCCCATTCCAGAACTTAAGTTGATCGAGCAGATCCGCGGCATGGCGCAGGCGTTGGCGCCGGGAAAGTCGGCAGCCGTCGTTCATGGGATCGGCGACGACTGTGCCGTGCTGCGCCTGGGCGCCGGGTCGGACACGCTGGTGACGACCGACCTGTCGATCGAGGGCGTTCACTTCCGGCGGGATTGGTATCCGGCAGGGTTCATCGGACGCCAGTGCCTGACGCGCGGTCTGAGTGACGTGGCCGCGATGGGCGGCGAGCCGCTCGCGGCCTTCCTCTCGCTGGCGCTGCCGCCGAAGTTGCCGCAGAGCTGGGTGGATGGCTTCCTGCGCGGCCTGCTGACGCACGCCATGGAGTCGAACGTCACGCTGGCGGGCGGGGATGTGTCGACGTCTTCGACGGGAGTGGTGGCAGACATCATGGTCGTGGGGCGCGTGCCGGCAGGCAAGGCCATCCTGCGCTCGGGCGCGAGGCCGGGCGACGCTCTCTACGCCACCGGGATGTTGGGGGTGGCGGCGGCACGAGTGGCGTCGTTGCGGGCAGGCCCGTCATTCACAAAAAAGAGAGTCGAGGTCGCTTCAGCGATGGCGACGCCGCGCGTGGCGGTGGGACGGAAGCTGCACGGGGTGGCGAACGCGATGATCGACATCAGCGACGGCCTCTCGACGGACCTGGCGCACTTGTGCGACGAGAGCGGAGTGGGCGCGATCGTCTATGCTCCGGCGCTGCCGGCGCCGGCGGGCATCGACTTCGCGCTGCACGGCGGCGAAGACTACGAGCTGCTCTTCACCGCGCCATCGCGGAGGAAAGTCCCACGCCGGATCGCGGGCGTCCCCATCTCTCACATTGGAGAGATAGTTCGCGAGAAAGAACTCTGGGTAGCAGACGCGCGCGGCCGGATGCATCGGCTGAAGCCGCAAGGCTGGCAACACTTCAAGTAGCACGCCCATGCCCGCCCCGGCTTCAAGTCCCCAACTTCGGTAGGGGCTCCGCCCCGCGTCCAGAAGGTAGTGGAAGGCGAACGGCGCCAGCTTCAGCGTGGGCTGAGGTTGTCGGGGCGCTGCCACATCGTTTCAAAATCCTGCTGCAAGGCGCGGACCTGGGCTGGGTCGTTGGTGAAGTGCGCGTTGTTGTCCTGTGACTTCAGGCCGGAGGGCGACCAGTTCGCGCTGCCATCGCGAAGCAGCTTGCCATCCACCAGGTAGGCCTTGAGGTGCATGATGTTGCGGCCGCGGTCGGCCTTGATGCGGACCTCGATATTGGGCTCGCCGCGAAGCTGGTCGGTGGCGCAGGTGTCGTTGTGTCCGGCGGCGTTGCGCTGCTCCTGCTCGTATTGCGAGCGATCACGGTAGAGCCGGATCTTGACCCCGCGAGCGGCGAGCGCGCGCAGGCGGGTAGCAAGATAGTCGTCGGTGAAGGCATACATCGCGATGTCGATGGTGCTGCGCGCTTCCTCGAGCCGGGCGACATCGAGCTGCTCGAGGTTCTCGGCGGGTGAGAAGTGGTTCTCGCTCAGCACATGTCCCGCGGGAACGGCGTGGAAGTCGGGTACGGGCGGCGGCGGCTGCTGGCGGGTGTTCCAATAGGCCCAGGCGGCAGCCGCGAGCACCACGACCATGAACCAGATGGACGAGCGACGCGCCATGAGCGAAGCATAGCCGCTCCGGCCGCGGAGTACCATAATGCGAGAAGCACGAGGCCGCGAGCATGCTATGAACCAACCAGTCCAGGACCGCGTAGCGAGCTACGTCCGCGAGCAAGGATTGCTGCGCGCGGGCGACCGCGTGGGCGTGGCCGTCTCGGGCGGGCCGGACTCGGTCGCGCTGCTGCGCGTGCTGCTCGAGCTGCGCGCGGATCTGGGGATCGTGGTCGCGGCCGTCGTCCACTTCAACCACAAGCTGCGCGGCAAGGAGTCGGAGGCGGACGAGGGCTTCGTACAGGGGCTCGCGGGACAACACGGCCTCGAGTTCCGGCGCGCCGAAGGCAATACCGCCGCGGCCGCCGCGGCGGGCGGCGAGGGTGTGGAAGCGGCGGCACGCAAGCTGCGCTACGAATTCTTCGAGGACGTGTTGCGGCGCGAGGGGATGGACTGCATCGCGACCGGGCACACGCTCGACGACCAGGCGGAGACAGTCCTGATGCGCGTGC
>JALYLW010000099.1 GCA_030774055.1 Acidobacteriota bacterium | reverse complement strand
CCATCATGCGGGCGTGGCGCCGTGCGGCTTCGGCGATGCGATCGTCCCAGGCGAGCGCGTCCATGCCGGCGCGCTCGCGCTCGCGGTTGACCAGTTGCGTCAGCTGGCGTGCGCCCTGGTCGTCGTTCTTGATCTCGGCATTCTTTGACTCAGCCCCGGCGGCCGCCGCGAGGCAGGCGCACCACACCGCCAGCAAGAGGATGGATGCTCTCTTTAACATGATTGTGAATACCATGAATGCTGAATCGTTCGATGCCGGTCACGTTCCTATCGTAGACAAACAATAGACAACGAAAAACGTTTTCAGGTTCCAAAAACGTTCTTGTCGGCTACAGGCCCGCTTCGATCCGCGAGCGCGGATCGAGAAAATCCCGCAGCGCGTCGCCGATGAAATTGAACGAGAGCACCGCCAGCATCACCGCCAGCGCGGGAAACACGACCAGATGCGGCGCGTCGAACAGGTGCGAGCGGCCGTCGTTGAGCATCGAGCCCCAGCTTGCCGTGGGTGGCGGCACGCCCAGCCCGAGGAAACTCATCGTGGCTTCGGCGAGCACCGCGCCAGCCATGCCGATCGCCGCCTGCACCACCACCGGCTGGATGATGTTCGGCAGGATGTGCCGCGTGACGATGCGCCAGTCGCTTGCGCCCAGCGCCCGCGCCGCTTCCACGTATTCTTTTTCGCGCGCCGCCAGCACCTGCGCCCGCACCAGCCGCGCGTAGCCCACCCAGCCGCCGATGGAGAGCGCCAAGATGAGGTTGAACACTCCCGGCCCGAGGAATGCCACGAAGGCGATGGCCAGCAGGATCCCGGGAAAGGACATGAAGGCGTTCATCACGATCACGTTGATGAAGCGGTCGGTCATGCCGCCGTAGTATCCCGCGATGGACCCGATGACGAGGCCGAGGCCGAGCGAGAACGTGACCACGCTCACGCCCACCAGCATGGAGATGCGCGCGCCGAAGATCACGCGCGAGAGGATGTCGCGGCCCAGCTCGTCGGTGCCGAACCAGTGCCCCAGCGATGGCGACTGCAGTCGCGAGGGCAGGTCGATGTACGCGGGGTCTTGCGGCGCTATCCACGGGCCGAAGATGGCGAGCACGGTGAAGAGCGCGACCAGCGCCACGCCCATCGTCGCCAGCGGGTTGTAGCCCAGCAGCCGGCGGCGTATCGCCCCGAGCGGCATCGCCGGCGCGCTCGCCATTGTTTCCATTTGCGGCGTTGCCATCAGCGTGCCGCTCCCTTCCCCGTGGCAGCGAACGCCCCACGGTTCTGTGACGAATAAGCGCGATACGTCAGCGTGACGAATGCAACCCCCAGCCCGGTGACGTAGAGCAGCACCGCAAGTGGCGTCGAGGGCAAGCGGTCAAGCTGTCCGGGGTCGGTGATCGAGTTCTGGTACGCAATGTAGAAGTAGAAGAAGGTGAGTCCGGCAAAGAAGAACGCGAAGATGGTGAACAGCGCCGCGCTTCGTTCCCGCCACGTCGTCGAGCGCTCGCCCATGTGGCGCACGAAATCCGAAGCCGCCACACCGGCAGCGCGTGGAAACAAGCGCATGCGGTTTCCTAGATAGAACGCCGTCATCTGTCCGGCCAGCACCGAGACCAGCAGCTTGCCGGTGAGTCCATACCACTTCGCCACGCCGAGTCCGTAGTGCAGCAGCACATTGCGCCACAGCGGATTCAGCTCCAGCGCGAGGTCAGGACTGCGCCGCAGCGTGATCACGTAGTCGGCCATGTGCGCCACGATGCCAAGTGCGGTCACCACCAACGCCGCCGTCCATATCCGCACGCCGCGAACCTCGCGCGTCGCGCGCACCATGGCGATGGCGCCGGAGAACACTGTGGCCCAAGCCAGCCACGAGAGCCATACACCCCAGCTCTCCACCCAGGCCAGCACGCGCAGGAGAGCGTCGTCAGCCATCTTGGCGTCTCTTCATTGCCGAACCGTTCACTGTCTGATCCGTGGATTCACCGCCGAGTACAGCAGGTCGGTGAGGAAGTTGACGGCCACATACGTCAGGCCGATGGCCAGGATGCATCCTTGCACCAGGTAGTAATCGCGATTCGCGATGGCGGATATCGTCAGCCGCCCGATACCCGGCCACGCAAAAATGGTCTCGGTGACGATGGCGCCGGCGAGCAGCGCGCCAAACTGCAAGCCGACCACGGTCAACACCGGGACCATGGCGTTGCGCAGCGCGTGCTTGTAAACGACGGTGCGCTCGGGCAGTCCTTTCGCGCGCGCCGTGCGAATGTAATCCTGCCCCAGTTCTTCCAGCATCGCCGTGCGCACCATGCGCGTGAGGATGGCTGCGAGCGCGCCGCCGAGCGTGATCGCGGGCAGCACCAGATGTCGCCAGTCGCCCGCGCCCGATACCGGCAGCAGTCCCAGGTAGATCGCGAAGAACAATATAAGGATGGGCCCGAGCGCGAAGTTCGGGAACGAGAGGCCCAGCAAGGACACGAAGCTGAGCACGCGGTCGTCCCACTGGTTGCGGCGCCGCGCCGAGCGCACTCCCGCCGGCACGGCCAGCACCAGCGCCACCAGCAATGCCGCCAGCGTGAGCTTGATGGTCGGCGGATAGCGCTCTGCCACGATCGACGCCACGCTGCGATTGAAACGCAGCGATTGTCCCAGGTCGCCGTGCAGCACGCCCTTCCAGTAATTCATGTACTGCCGGCCGAGCGGGACGTCGAGCCCGTAGGCATGGCGCGCGGCTTCGAGGTCCACGCCCGCCACCCCTTCGCCGAGCATCTGCTGGATGGGATCGCCAGGAACGATGTGGATGAGCAGGAAAACGACCGACACCACCAGCCAGATCACCGGGATCATGTACGCGAGGCGGATGGCGACGTAGCGCAGCATGGGGAGCGAGCAGACTCTAGCACAGTAGCGATGTCATCCTTCGCGAGTGCCGTCCGGCCCGCCAGCGATGTCATCCTTCGCGAGTGCGGTCCGGCCCGCCAGCGATGTCATCCTTCGCGAGTGCCGTCCGGCCGAGCGGAGGATCTGTGAACGGTCACCCTGAGGAGTGCCGCTTGCGAGCGCCTACTCCCGCCAGCGACTAGCGACTAGCGACCAGCGACTTCCTCAGTCGTCCCCCGCCGTCGCCAGCGGCTGCGGCTCGAGTTCGACCTTCACCTTCTCGATGCGGTGGTCCACCATCTGCAGCACGGTGTAACGCCGGTTGTCGTAGACGAAGCTGTCGCCCACCTTCGGGATGCGCTGCAATTGGGTCAGCACGAATCCCGCCAGCGTCTCGAAGCCTTCATCCTTCGGCAGGCGCAACTGGTGGCGCACCTCGAGGTCGCGCAGGTTCTCCGCGCCATCGAGCACGAAGGCGGTCGCGCCCAGCGCGAAGGCGGGCTGCTCGGCCACGTCGAACTCGTCTTCGATCTCGCCCACGATCTGCTCGAGCACGTCTTCCACCGTGACCACGCCCGCGGTCGAGCCGAACTCGTCTACCACCACCGCAAGATGGCGGCGACGCTGCTTGAACTCCAGCAACAGCTCGCTCACCGGCTTGGTCTCGGGAACGAAGAGCACGTCCCGCATCACGTGCTTCACTTTCAAGCTCGAGGCGATGGCGGCCTGCATCTGTCCCTTGGTCAGCTTCACGTGCATCAACCGCGAGACGTCTTTGGAATAGAGCACTCCTACGATGTGCTCCGGCCCGCGCTGCGGATCATAGACTGGCACGCGCGAGTGCTGCTCTTCCACCACCCGCGTCATCGCTTCCTCGAGCGACATCTCGGCGGGCAGCGCAAAGATGTCCGGCCGCGGCACCATGATCTGCCGCACCGTCAGGTTCTCCATCTCGAGCACGCGGTGGATCATGTCCTCTTGCAGCGCGGGTAGCAGGCCCACGCGCCGGCTCGCGGTCACCACCAGCTTCAGCTCCTCCACCGAGTGCATGGAGCCCTCGCGGCCCTCTTTTGAGCCGAACGCTCGCAACACCAGCCGTGACGACCTCTTCATCACCGCCAGCAACGGATGCGAGATGGTAAGGAAGGCTTCCATCGGCCCGGCGACGGCCAGGGCCACGCGCTCGGCGCGCTGCAGCGCCAGCGATTTCGGCACCACCTCGCCCAGGATCACATGCAGGTAGGTGATGGCCAGGAAGGCGATGGTCGCCGCGATGCCGTGGGCATACACGCCGGCATACGGCAGGCTCACGAACAGCGGCATGAGCATGGCCGCCATCTGCACCTCACCCACCCAGCCCAGTCCGAGCGAGGCCAGCGTGACGCCGAACTGGTTGGCGAGCAGCACCTCATCGAGGTTGCGATGGAGTTTTTGGACGGTGCGCGCGCCGGTGCGCCGCTGCTGGACGAGTTGCTCGATGCGGCTGTCGCGGACGCTGACGATGGCGTATTCCGCCGCCACAAAGAAGGCATTCAACGCCACCAGCAGGATGACGATGAAGATCTTCAGCAACGCCAGGGTGAGCATGTAGAGGCGGATTCTACCATCGGAATCCCCTTTTCCCTTGAGCTCTTCCGGGTTACTCGTTTATAATCAATCACTTAGAATTAGAATGTCCGCGCCGAGGCCTCCGTTTTAGCGGATATCCGGCCTCGTTTCCACCCCCCGAGAACCGGCCCAGCGCGTCCGCGTTGCCGGTGTCGCGCCTGGTCCCCGGGCGCGTCGTGGGCCGCGCCTGCGCGGAACGTGAAAAGATGGAGGCAGTTAGCTCACTTTTAAGCGCTCTTGGGGTCTAAGGGGCAGGCGGCACACGACCAGCCGTCCGGCCGGCAGAGATTCAGTCCGAGGTCAGGTTTTCTGGAACGATTCTTGGACGATTTTTGGGACGATTTTTGGAACCCAGACCCCGGTAGGCCCGTAACAACCAGCAGACAACAGAATCGGGCACAGTCCTTTTTGGGAGGCAGCAGTGGCGAACGGCAAGAAAAAGTGGTGGAGAAAAAAAGTTTTTTTGATCGGTGGCTCGATCTCGCTGGTCGTCCTGGCAGTGGTCCTATTCGCGGCGTTCAAAACCAGCAGCGGTAAGCTGGATCCGACGAAGCTGGCGAAAGTGGAGAAGGGCGACCTGGCGAAGAGTGTTGTCGCCACGGGCAAGATCGAGCCGATAACCAAAGTCGAGATCAAATCCAAAGCCAGCGGCATCGTGAAGAAGCTTCACGTCGACGCCGGCGACGTCGTCAAGATCGGTCAAGTGCTCGCCGAACTTGATAAAGAAGAGATCCAGGCGCGCGTGAGCCAGGCGGAAGCTGCCTTGCAGGCGGCGAGCGCCAACGTGGAGCGTGCCAAGGTGGACGCGCTGGGACCCGACGTCCCACTCTTGCTGCGCGCTTATGAGCGCGCACAGGAGATGGCGAAGCAGGGCGTGGTCTCGCAGGCCGCGCTCGACGATGCGCAGCGCAACTACGAACTGGCGGTCAACAAACAGAACATGGCCAAGGCTTCGCTCACGCAGGCCAAGGCGCAAGTGCAGCAGAGTCGCGCGAACCTCGAGCAACTGCAGCAGGAGTATCGCAACTCGACCATCGTCTCGCCGATGGACGGCGTGGTGCTGAACCGCAACGTCGAGATCGGTGACGCGGTCAGCTCCATCCTCGTGCTCGGCTCTTCTGCCACCCTGGTCATGACCGTCGGCGATACCCGCGAGGTCTACGTCAAGGGCAAGGTCGACGAGTCGGATATCGGCAAGGTCTACCTCGACCAGCCCGCGCGCATCAAGGTGGAATCGTTCAAAGACAAGACCTTCAACGGCAAGGTGACGAAGATCTCGCCCATGGGCGCGGAGAAAGACAACGTCACTACCTTCGAAGTGCGCGTCTCGATCGATAACGCTAAGGGCGAACTCAAGGCCGCAATGACCGCGAACGCGGAGATCATCCTGGAAGAACACAAGGCCGTGCTGATGATCCCCGAGGGCGCCATCATCTATGACAAGGACAAAAAGGCTTCGGTGGAAGTCGTCGATCCGAAAGCGGACGGCGGCAAGAAAAAGAGCCCGGTCGAGATCGGCATCTCCAACGGCGCCAAGACCGAAGTCCTCAAAGGCCTGAAGGAAGGCGAACAAGTCGTCCTTCAATAGCAGCTCGCCAGGCTGCTTCCTCCAACGGCCGGACGGCGACTGTAACAAATCGCCTTCCGGCCGTTTCGTTTTCATCCGTGCGCATCCGCGCTTCGCGGATAGCGCGCGGAAACGCTAACTGTTGCCGGCCGCGCAAGTCCAATGGCTCAGTGAGACCGGTTTCCGCAATGAACTTCAGCGCCATGAACCTACCGCAATGAACTTTCGCGAAGTCCTCAAGCAGACTCTGGCCACGCTGCGCGCTCACAAGCTGCGCAGTTTCCTTACCATGTTCGGCATCGTGTGGGGCATCGCCTCCGTCATCCTGCTGGTTGGGCTGGGCAAGGGCTTCTCCAAAGATCAGAAAGAGCGCATGAAGTCGCTCGGCACCGACGTGGCCATCATCTGGGGCGGACGCACCAGCTCCCAGGCGGGCGGTCTCGCCGCCGGCCGCGAGATCCGCCTCTCCGTCGACGACGCCATCGCCATCAAGCAAGAGTGCTACCTGATCAAGACCGTCAGCCCCGAACTGCGCCGCGCCGTGCCGCAATCCAGCCAGTGGAACCAGGCGAACCGCGCCGTCCGCGGCGTGTGGCCCGAGTTCCAGCGCTTCCGCTCGCTCAAGGTGGAAGAGGGCCGCTTGATGGTCGAAGAAGACCAGACGCAGGCGCGGCGCGTGGTGCTGCTCGGCTTCGAAGCGCGGCAGCAGCTCTATCCGGGCAAGGCCGCGGTGGGCGAGACGCTCATGATGAACGGACTTCCCTACACCGTGATCGGCGTGCTCGAGCGCAAGAAACAGAACTCCAGTTACGGTTCCGGACCCGACAACACCCAGCTCTTCGCGCCCTACAGCTCGATGGCGCGCGATTTTCCGCCCCGTGAGCGCCCTGGCATCTTCAAGGGATGGGTGAACAACATCGTGGTCGAGGTCGCCGATCCTGAGCAGCACGCCGAAGCCATCGCGCAGGTCTATCGCGTGCTCGGCCGGCGCCACCACTTCGATCCGCAGGATGAGGACGCGCTCTTCGTGTGGGACACCATGCGCGGCGCCAAGATGGTCTCGCGCATCTTCGAGATCATGACCATGTTCTTCGGCGCGATGGCCATCATGACGCTCTGCCTCGGCGGTATCGGCGTGATGAACATCATGCTCGTCTCGGTGACGGAGCGCACGCGCGAGATCGGAGTGCGCAAGGCCATCGGCGCCACCCGGCGCGACATCCTGCGGCAGTTCTTCACCGAGGCGGTGGTCATCACCCTGCTCAGCGGGACCACCGGCCTCATCGTCGGCGTCGGCATCTGCGTGCTGCTGGATGTGGCGCCCAAGCCCGAATTCATTCCTACGCCCGTGGTCTCGAGCGTTTCCATCATCGGCTCGCTGCTCACCCTCGGACTGATCACCGTGCTGGCGGGAATGTATCCCGCGCGCCGCGCCGCAGAGATGGAACCGGTCGATTCGCTGCGTTACGAATAGGCGGCATGAATCACGCGATCGCAACATCGCTATCCGAAACCTCGCTACCTGATCCCGGGCCCGCACGTCTGAATCTTGAGACACCTTAGGAGCACCGCCATGAAGCAGCTCAGACTCACCACCTTCGCCATCGCCATTCTGATCGCGACGGCAGTAACGTTGGCCATGCCGGCACAGGCCAGCGCCTCCGCGGAAGGCTCGTTCAGCCGCACCCTCAAGGTCGCGGGCGGGACCGACGTCGACGTCAATGTCACGACCGGCTCCGGCAACATCACGGTGCGCACCGGCGCCGCCGACACGGTGCAGATCTACGCGCACATCCACGCCGGCAATGACTGGAGCGGCCTGAGCGCCGAAGAGAAAGTGCGCCGCATCGAAGCCAATCCTCCCATCGAGCAGATGGGTAGCCTGATCCGCATCGGCCGCATCGAAGACCACGAACTGCGGCAGAACGTCGCCATCGACTACGAGCTCACCGTGCCGGCAAAGACGCGGCTGCACAGCCAGACCGGCTCGGGCGACCAAAAGGTCAGCGGCATCCAGGCAGACGTGCGCGTGCAGACCGGCTCCGGCAACCTCACGCTCTCGAACATCGGACTGGCGAACAGCTTGACTCAGTTGCGCGCCGAATCCGGCTCCGGCGACATCGATGTCTCCAATGCCAACGGACGCATGTACGTCTCCACCGGCAGCGGCAACATCCGGACCAGCAATGTCGCCGGCGCCTTCGTCGGCTCGAGCGGCTCCGGCGACATCCGTCTCGACCAGACCGGCGCGGGCGAGGTGAAAGTCGAGACCGGCAGCGGCAACGTGGTGGCGAAGGGCGTGAACGGACCGCTCAGCGTCTCCACCGGCTCGGGCGACGTGGAGATCACCGGCCAGCAGAAAGGCGATTGGAGCCTGACTGCGGGCTCGGGCAACGTCCGCGTGCACCTCAACGGCGAGCCTTCGTTCGACCTCGACGCGCATACTTCGAGCGGCTCCATCGACGTGAACTTCCCGGTGACCATGCAGGGTAGCTTCCGCAAGAACGAGCTGCGCGGCAAGGTGCGCAACGGCGGCAGCCTGGTGAAGGTCCGCACCGGCTCCGGCGACATCATGTTTCAGTAGACCGGTCCCAGTAGACCAGTTCCAGTAAATCGGTTTTAGGTTCTAACCAACCAATGTTGTTCTTCTTCAAAGAGATCGTGGTGCAGGGCTGGCAGTCACTGCTGCGCAACCGCATGCGCTCCCTGCTCACCATGCTGGGCATCGTCTGGGGACTGACCTCGGTCGTCCTGCTGCTCGGCTACGGCGAAGGTCTCGGGAAAGAGATCATCGTCGCTGACCAGGGCATCGGCAACGCGGTCATCCATCTCTGGGGCGGACAGACCAGCATGCAGGCCGGCGGACAGCGCGCCGGCAAGCGCGTCAAGTTCAAGTACGAGGACATCGAAGCCATCCGCGACGAAGTGCCCTCGGTGCGCGCGGTGAGCGCCGAGGCCGACGATACGGTCGGGTTCAAGGTCGGCTCGCGCGTGGTCTCGAATACGGTGAAGGCCATCGACCTGCCCTACGGACCCATGCGCCGCCTCGACATCGAAGAAGGACGCTACTTCAACGAAGGCGACTACGTGGACCATCGCCGCGTGATGGTCCTCGGTCCCGACGCCGCGAAGAAGATCTTCGGCACGCGTCCCGCGCTCGGCCTCACCGCCACCGTCAACGGACAGACCTTCGAGGTCATCGGCATCTTGCGCCGCAAGCTCCAGGATTCATCCAACAACTGCCAGGACAACAACTGCGTCTTCATGCCCTACGCCACGGTGCGCGACCTGCTCGACATGCGCGAACCCGACATGATCCTGTTCCAGCCGGTCGACCGCACGCAGAACAAGCAAACGCTGCTCGCGGTGCGCACCGTGCTCGGACGCATCCACGGCTTCGATCCCAAAGACGAGAAGGCCGTGCCCGATTGGGACACCATCGAGAACTCGCAGGAAATGCGCAACTTCACCCTCGGCCTCGACGTGCTGCTGGGGATGATCGGCGCGCTCACGCTCGGCGTCGGCGGCGTGGGCGTGATGAACATCATGCTCGTCTCGGTGACCGAACGCACCCGCGAGATCGGATTGCGCAAAGCCCTCGGCGCGCGTCCGCGGCAGATCCTCATGCAGTTCCTGGTGGAGGCGCTCGTGCTCACGTTCATCGGCGGCGTGGTCGGCATGCTGTTCGCCACCGCACTCGCCTACGCCATCCCACCCATGCCGCTCTATAGCGACCTGTATAAGACGGCAAACAACGAAGGCGATATCTTGCTGCGTCCGTCGGTGATGGTGATGACGGTCTCGTTCATCGTGCTTAGCATCGTGGGCATCACGTCCGGATTCTGGCCGGCGCTGAAGGCCGCGCGGATGAACCCCATCGAGGCGTTAAGGTACGAGTAGACCTCTTCTCGCCGCGGATGCACGCAGATAAACACAGATAGACCCGCAAGACCTACCGCCCATTCGACTAAGGAGGGGCGCGGC
>JALYLW010000098.1 GCA_030774055.1 Acidobacteriota bacterium | reverse complement strand
TGCGCTAGGGCTTCCTCGACTCGCGCTCGGTCGCTATGCTCCTTCGCGCTCGCTCGGAATGACAATCATGCTTTCGGCGGCACTGAAGTGGCGCCCCTCCGAACGACACCCCAGCACGTCCGCACTTGATCCGCGTTCCTCTGCGTTTATCAGCGGCGAAAAAAAGAATCACTTGATCACGCCGCGCGCGCTCGTCTCGATGAACTTCACCAGGTATTCCACGTCCGCGCCGAGGCCGGAGTCCGACTTCAGTTTTTCGAGCGCCTGCGAGGTGTTCAGCTTCGACGCCAGCAGCACGCGGTAGGCGCGCTGGAGCAGCTGGATGCGCTCCTTCGAAAAGCCGCGACGCTCTAGTCCGACGGAGTTCACGCCATAGGCGCGGTTCTCGCGCGCGGCCGAGGTCTTCGAGAACGGCAGCACGTCTTGCGTGATGATGGAGCCGCCCCCGATGTAGGCATTGGCGCCGACGCGCGCGAACTGATGCACGGCGCTGAGTGCGCCGACCACCGCCCACTCTTCCACCGTCACGTGGCCGGCGAGCGTCGCTCCGTTCACCAGCATGGCATGGTCGCCGACTACCGAGTCGTGTCCCACGTGCGAGTAGGCCATGATGAGCGTGTGACTGCCGATGCGCGTGACGCCGCCACCCTTCACCGTCCCCCGATTCAGGGTGACGTACTCGCGGATCAGGTTGTGGTCACCCATCTCGAGACGCGTCGGCTCGCCCTTGTAGGTGACGTCCTGCGGCTCGAGGCCGATGGCGCAGAAGGGAAAGAAGCGGTTGTGCTTGCCGATCTTCGTGGGGCCATGGATGACGACGTGCGCGAGCAGTTCGCAACCTTCGCCCAGCTCCACGCCCGCGCCGACGACGCAGTGGGGACCGATCTTGCAGGTAGGATGGATCTTGGCGGAGGGATGGATCACAGCCGTCGCGTGGACGGTTTCTTGTTTCTGGTTTCTCGTTTCTCGTGAGGAAGCGTTTTGCGACAACGCTTTGCGAGACGCGCCCGATGAGCGTTTTCGCGAAGAGCGCCGGACGGCCACGCTAACTCTTTGCCGCTTTGCCGGGATTCTGCACCAGCTGACAGGTGATCACCGCTTCGCACGCCAGCTTCTCGCCGACAAACGCCTTGCCTTGCATCTTCGCCGCGGTCGTCCGCCAAGCGAGCACCTCCACCTCGATGCGGAGCTGGTCACCGGGAACGACCGGCTTGCGGAACTTGGCGCGCTCGATGCCGGTGAACAACATCAGCTTGTCGCGGTCGGCAAGAGCGGTGAGCAGCAGCGCGCCGCCTGCCTGCGCGATGGCTTCCACGATGAGCACGCCGGGCATGATGGGAAAGCCGGGAAAGTGTCCCTGGAAGTAGGGTTCGTTCACGGTGACGTTCTTGAGCGCGACGATGCGCTCGCGGGGCGTCATCTCGATCACGCGGTCGATAAGCAGGAAGGGATAGCGGTGCGGCAGCAGGCGCATGATCTCGACGATGTCGAGGACGGGCTTGCCGGCAGTGTCGGCTGGCGGTTCGGCTACTGCGGTCTTTGACGTGTCAGCCATGGAGTTATCCGCCAAGTGCGGTAGGCAAGGATTAAGGCTGACGATTATAGTGGATGGCCCGCGCCCGGCCTACTGCGTTGACGGAAGCCTGGTTGACTAGCAGACGGAGCGCATTCGACCCATGGCCAGACCAGCAAAGACAAAGGCGAAGCCCGCGGTGAAGTCCCACGACGGCGGTGGTCCCTCCCGAGCCGTGGTTTCGCGCGACGTCGTTTCACGAACCCTGGCGCAGGAGCTGCTGCAGTGGCTGGCGCGCGAGCAGCGGCAGATGGTGGCGACCATCAAGAACCTGGTGGAGATGGAATCGCCCAGCCACTCCAAGGCTGCGATCGACAAGTTGAGCCAGCACCTGGCGCAGGAGTTCCGGCGCATCGGCGGCAAGGTGACGCTGCATCCGCAGCGCAAGGCCGGTGAACATCTGCAAGTCGAGTTCCCTGCCGGCAAGCGCGGCGACGCGACGTTGAAACCCATCCTGCTGCTCGGCCACATCGACACGGTGTGGGATCTCGGGACGTTGCGCGGGATGCCGTTCCTGATCCAGAAGGGACGCCTGTGGGGACCGGGCGTCTACGACATGAAGACGGGCATCGCGCAGATGCTGTTCGCCATCCGCGCGCTGCAACAGATCGCGGGCGGTCTGCCGCGTCCGGTGGCGGTGCTGCTGGTCTCCGATGAAGAGGTGGGCAGCGAGACCTCGCGCAAGCTGACCGAATCCATCGCGAAGAAGTCGGCGGCGGTGCTGGTGTGCGAACCGTCGCAGGGACCGCAGGGCGCGCTCAAGACGTGGCGCAAAGGTGTGGGCGAGTACACCCTGCGCGTCATCGGACGCGCCGCGCACTCGGGCGTAGACTTCGGCGCGGGCGAGTCTGCGGTGCTCGAGCTCGCGCACCAACTGCTTCAGGTGGCGGAGTTCACCGATCTGGAGCGCGGCGTCACGGTGAATCCGGGAGTGATCCGCGGCGGCACGCGGACGAACGTTGTCCCGGCCGAGGCGGTGGCGGAGATCGACGTCCGCATCAAGCGCCTGGAAGACGCGGCTTACGTGGAACAGAAGTTCCGCTCGCTCAAGCCGAAGAACAAGAACTGCCGCCTGGAGATCTCGGGCGGCATGAACCGTCCGCCGATGGAACGCTCGGAAGGCGTCGCGCGGCTTTACGAGTTGGCGCAACGCGCCGGAGAAGCATTGTGCATCGGGGTTTCCGAATCCGGCACCGGCGGCGGCTCAGACGGAAACTTTACCGCCGCGCTCGGCATCCCCACGCTCGATGGCCTCGGCGCCGTAGGCGAAGGCGCGCACGCCACCAACGAAAGCGTGTTCCTGGATGAGATCCCGCGCCGCACCGCGCTGCTCGCGCTGCTCATCGAGAGCATCCGCTAGGTCACCAACCGTAACCCAGCTACTTTGGTATTCCGTTGGGATAGAGCAGGATCTTGCTCGCCTCGCCGGTCTTCAGCCGGTCCATGCCTTTGGAGAAATCTTTTATCGCCATGCGGTCGGTGATCACGGGATGGAGGTCGAGTTTGCCGGCTTTGAGCAGCGCCTCCATCTGGTACCAGGTCTGGTACATGCGGCGTCCGTTGATGCCGAGTATGGTCGCGCCCTTGAAGATGATGTCGCCGGCAAAGTTCATCGTGACCGGCTTTGACGGGATGCCGAGGATTGACGCGCGGCCGCCGAGCCGCAGGATGGAGAAGCCGAGCGAGATGGCGTCCTGGCGGCCGGCCATCTCGAGCAGCACATCCACACCGACGCCGCCGGTCGCTTCCATCACGGTCTGCTTCACGTCGTCCTTGGTAGGGTCGAGGACGAAGTCGGCCTGCATCTGTTTTGCGATCTTGCGGCGATGTTCGTTGACCTCGATGGCGAAGACTTGCGTCGCGCCGCAGGCCCGCGCGACGGCGATGGCGAAGAGTCCGATGGGTCCGCAGCCGGTGACGGCGACTGTCTTGGCGGCGATCTCGCCGGAGAGCACGGTGTGCACCGCGTTTCCTAACGGGTCGAGCAGCGAAGCGTACTCCGGCGGGATGGCGGGATCGATCTTCCAGATATTCGATTCGGGGATGACCACGTACTCGGCGAAGGCGCCGTTCGAATCCACGCCGATGATCTTCACGAACTGGCAGATGTGCGCGTCGCCGGTGCGGCACTGGAAGCACTTGCCGCAGTTCACGTGCATCTCGGCGGAAACGAAGTCGCCTTCCTTGACGCGGGTGACATCTTTGCCGACGGCGGCCACGTCGCCGGCAAACTCGTGCCCGGGGATGAGCGGCGGCTGGATGCGGTTCTGCGCCCACTGGTCCCAGTTGTAAATGTGCAGGTCGGTGCCGCAAACGCTGGCGATGCGCACCTTCACCAGCACGTCGCGGTCGCCGAAGCTGGGAACCTGGACATCGCGGATGTCCGCGCCCGGGGCCGCCTCGGCCTTCACCACCGCCATCATTGTTGATTTGGCCATTGCGTCTGACTCGTCCGTGGATGCACTCCGAACACTAGATTCTACACGCGAATAATCGGGGGATCGGGTCATCTGGTGATCGGGTGATCGCTGCCACCTCGGTCATTTCTTTCCCCATCCGCCACCTCCGGGACTCTCCACGCGTATCCTCTCGCCTGCACGCAGCCGGACGCTGGCCTTGCCGCCGAGCTCGAGCTCCGAGCCATCGCGATGGATGACGACCGCGCGTCCAGGAGCGCCGTCGGCGCCGCCGTTCAGACCATACGGACCGCGCTCGCGCCGGTCGGCGAGCAGCGTGACCTCGGCGCCGGTAAGCAACTCGATCTCGCGCACGATGCCGTCACCGCCGCAGTGCTTTCCTGCTCCGCCTGAGCCGCGGCGGAATGAATACCGGGTCACGCGGAAGGGATAGGCGTATTCGAGCGCTTCGGCCGGCGTGTTCAGCGAGTTCGTCATGTGCGTGTGGATGCCGGAGACGCCGTCCTTGGTCGGGCGCGCGCCAAAGCCGCCGGCAATGGTCTCGTAGTACGCGAAGGGTGAGTGCGTTCGAGGATCGTCGCCGCCGATGGTGAGGTTGTTCATCGTCCCGCTCGACCCGGCAGGGATACGCTCGGGCAAAGCTTGCGCAAGCGCGCGCAGCAGCACGTCCACGATGCGCTGCGAGGTCTCCACGTTCCCACCCGCCACCGCCGCCGGCGGACGCGCATTCACGATCGTCCCTTCGGGCGCGATGACCTCGATGGGACGCATGAGCCCGGCGGTCGCGGGGACATCTTCTTCGAGCAGGCAGCGGAAGACGTAGAAGCAGGCGGAATACGTGATGGCGGCGACGGCGTTGAGGGGTCCGGCGACCTGGGGATCGCTGCCGGTGAAGTCCACGGTGACCAGTTTTTGTAGCCCGCTCGCCCCCGAGCGGGCACGTCGAGCCGAGGGGGAGACCGTGATCGTCGCCACGATCTTCACCGGCGTGTCCGTTACGCCATCGTTATCCAGGAAATCTTCGGCGCGATATTCGCCCGGTGGGACTTTCGCCAGGAATGCCCGCATCATGCGCTCGGAGTAGTCGAGCAGCGCCCCCATGGCCGCGTTCACGCGCGCTAGGCCATAACGCTCGCTGACCTCGCGCAGCCGCACCTCGCCGGTGTGACAAGCGGCAAGCTGCGCCCCGAGGTCGCCTTCGCGCTCCGCCGGCGTGCGCACGTTATTCAAAAGCAACGACAGCACGTCGCGCTGCAGTTCGCCCCCGGCGACCAGCTTGACCGGCGGGATACGCACGCCTTCCTGATAGATCTCACGGCAGAGTCCCATGGAGCCGGCGTAGGCGCCGCCAACATCGGCGTGGTGGGCACGGTTGGCAACGTAGAAATCGGGCTGCGACCTGCGGCCGCGGCTCAGCTCCCGTGAGGAGATGAACACCGGCGCGACCAGCGTGATATCCGGCAGGTGGGTCCCGCCGGCAAACGGGTCGTTGAGCATGGCCACGTCGCCGGGTGCGAGGTCCAAGCGATCGATGGCCGCGCGCACCGACATGGGCATCGATCCGAGGTGGACGGGCATGTGGTCGCCCATGGCGATGACCGCGCCGCCCGCGTCGAAGACGGCGCAGGAGTAGTCGCGGCGCTCTTTGATGTTGGGGGAGAAGGCGGTGCGGCGCAGCGCGGCGCCCATCTCCTCCGCAATGGAATGGAAGATGTTCTTGAACACCTCGAGCTCGACGGCATCGACGCGCGGCTTCACGCGAGAGAGTGTACCCGTGGCGGAAGGACAATGGAAAATGGACAATGGACAATTCTTTGGAGCCGGCGTGTAAGCCTGCACATCACTCAATTGTCATTTGTCGATTGTCCATTGTCATTCTTATGGCAGTCATAGCCCAAGCCAGCAGCCGGGAACAGATCGAGCAGGCCCGCGCACTCTTCCTCGAGTACGGCGCCTCGCTCGGCTTCAGCCTGTGCTTCCAGTCGTTCGACCAGGAGCTTGCCGGGCTCCCCGGCGACTACGCACCGCCGGCGGGGCGTCTGCTGCTGGCGGAGGTTGGAGGCAAGCCGGCGGGATGCGTGGCGCTGCATCGACTCGGCGAGACCTGCGCCGGCAAGCGCGAGCTGCTCTGCGAGATGAAGCGGCTCTACGTGCGCCCAGACTTCCGCGGACAACAGCTCGGCCGTCGCCTGGTCGAGGAGGCCGTGCGCGCCGCCCGCGGCATCGGATATAAGAAGATGCGGCTCGACACGGTCGAGCCCGTCATGGGGCATGCTTTGGCGCTCTACCGCGAGCTGGGCTTCCGCGAGATCGCACCGTATCGCGAGAACCCGATCGCCGGAGCGCTGTACATGGAGTTGGACTTGTAGACTAGACCCTTCACCACGGAGACCCGTGGTTCGCAGAGAATGTTCACGGAGGACGTCATGAGGAGAGTCATTTCTCTTTTTGTCGGATCGTTGCTGCTCGCCACCGCGGCCTTTGCCGCGACCTCGCAGCCGGTGAGCTATAAGAGCGGCGGCGACACGGTGCAAGGCTTGCTCTTCAAGCCCGCGCAGGCGAAGGGCAAGCTGCCCGCCATCGTGGTGATCCACGAGTGGTATGGGTTGAACGACTGGGTGAAGGAGCAGGCCGGGAAGCTCGCCGACCAGGGCTACGTCACGCTCGCGGTGGACCTATACCGCGGCAAGGTCGCCACCACATCTGACGAAGCGCACGAGCTGATGCGCGGGCTGCCGGACGATCGCGCGCTCCGCGACCTGCGGGCGGCGGTGAGTTACCTCACCGGGCGCAAAGACGTGGACGGGAAGCGCATCGGCGCTATCGGATGGTGCATGGGGGGCGGCAAAGCCGCGCTGCTGGCGGCGAATGAGCCCACGCTGCGCGCCGTCGCCATCAATTACGGCAGTGTTCCCGCCGACGAAGCGAGCCTGAAGAACTGGAACGCGGCGACGCTCGGACTGTTCGGCGGCAAAGACCGCGGCATCCCGCCGGAATCGGCGCAGAAGTTCGAAGCCACGATGAAGCAGCTCGGCAAAGATGTGGGGGTCCACATCTATCCGGAGGCCGGCCATGGCTTCGAGAACCCGAACAACCAGGCAGGCTACCGCGCCGACGACGCTGCCGACGCGTGGAAGCGCATCACCGAGTTCTTTGCCAAGAAGCTGAAGCGCTGAATCGGCGCGCCGAGTGCGGTGCCACGTAATGATTTCCGTCGTGCAGCAGACCGTTCCGCATTGACAAAATTTGTGCTTGCCAGAAGGTTCTACTCTGGTTACTATTCCCGCACCCCAGAGACGTCCTAGCTGCATCGGAACGCAAAAATCACATGAACATCGGCGAGACGATCCGCAATTTCCGCCTGCAAAAAGGCATGTCGCAGGGTGACATCGAGAAGCGTACTGGGCTATTGCGCTGCTATCTCTCGCGCGTAGAAAACGGCCACACCATCCCTTCGCTCGATACCCTTGCCAAGATAGCCGGCGCGATGGAATTACCGCTGGCGCAATTCTTCGCTGACCACGCCGGTGAGAATGGCGGCGCCAAGAACGCGCCTCAGCTCTCCGAAGATGAGGTCCGCTTCCTCACCCAGATCCGGCGCTACTCGGCCGCGCTGAACGATAGCGACCGCAAGCTGGTGCTGGCCATGGTGAAGAAGATGGCCGCCAGCGCGGGCAAGTAGTCGTTGGAAGTCGCTGGTCTCTAGTCGCTAGTCCCTAGCTAACCCATTTGTTTACTGTCGCATAGCTGCGCATCCACTCCCTTGGAGTCTCGTGGGAGTCTGACGATTGAAGACCAGCGACTGGCGCCTTCCCAGGCTAGCGCCCAGAGACTAGCGACCAGCGACTTCCTAAGCTGCCTTGATCTCGCTCAAGGCCATCACGGCGAGTTCGAGACGGTCGCGGGCGCCGGTCTTCGAGAAGGTGGATTGCAGGTGGCGCTTCACCGTGTTCTCGCTGATGCCGAGCTCCACTCCGATGTCCTTATTCTTCATGCCGCGCGCGACGAGGAAAGCGATCTGGCGCTCGCGGTCGGAGAGGCGCGCGAGGGCGCTGTTCTGTCCGCGCGAATCTTCGATGGTGGAGAGCACCTGCTGCGCCAGGTCGTCAGACAATGCCAGCTCCCCGGCCACCACCGCGCGGATGGCGGTGAAGAGCTTGGTGGGGTCGTCACCCTTGAGCACGAGGCCGCGCGCCCCGAAGCGCACCGCCTGAGCGTAATCGAGCTGGCTCTCCGAACCGGTGAGCACGACGGAGTGGACGAATTGTCCGCTGCGGTCGATGGTGCGCAGCACCTCAAAGCCATCCGGATCAGGCATGAAGAGGTCGAGGACGAGGATCTCCGGCTTCTCTTTCCGCGCGAGTTCCAGAGCTTCGGTGCCATTCGCCGCCTTGCCCACGACTTCGAAATCGGGCTGGCTCTCGAGCAGCGCCGCGAGCGACTCGCGCAGCACGGCGTGGTCGTCGGCGATCACGATGCGGATTTTTGGTTTCGCAGCCATGTCTCCCCAGATCTACAGAGTACAGATCGACGCAGTGCAGTAAAGAAAGATAGATGCAAGTGGCTGCCGGGGGCGGTACCCGGTACCCAGTACAGACCGGGCCGTGGATGGCGACGTGGCACGGACTATCGTGAGCTGTTGGATAACGGGTACCGCGTGCGGGTTACTGAAGACTGGGTACCGAGTACTGAGTACTGCTTTCTCATGCTATATTCCCCACTCCCCCGCCTTTCCCTTGAGGTGAAGCGTGACCGTCGATGAGGAACTGAATCTTCTCGAGGAATCGGTCCGCCGGCTGAAGATCGAGTACGACGTCTACTTCGGCGGCGGCTCCAAGCGGCCCCCGGCCGATACCGACTGGCGCGTCCAGACCCTCATCAAGAAGCATTCGGACGGCCACAAGATGACCTTTCCGCAGCGCTTCCGCTACAACGCCATTGTCCAGCGCTATGCGCTGTTCAGCGACCTCTGGCGGCAGAAACTCAAGATCAAGGAAGAGGGTTATCGCCGTCCCCAGGACGCCGTGCTCGGCATCGCCGGCATGCGCGACGAAGAAGAGCGGGAGGCCGCCGCCGCGCTCAAGGGCGAAGAGCCGGCCGGGGCGGGCGACAAGCCGTTCGTCGCGCATTTCTCTGACGTCGACGCCGAGCATGACCGCGTGCAGGCGCTTTACCAGGCGATGCTCTCCGCCAAGCAGAAGGCGGGCGAGTCCGCCCCTGGCGGCGACCTGGATTCCTTCAAGCAATTCGTGAAAAAGAAGACCGAGCAGTTGCGCAGAGACTATGGCTGCCACGCGGTGGAGTACTCGGTCGAGATGGAGAATGGCCAGGTCAAGCTGAAGGCGAAGGCGAAAGTGTAGTACCCAGTACTCAGTACCCGGTACCCAGTGGCCCCTCTCTCGTTTCTCCTCTTCTCTTCTATAATTCCCCGCTCTCCTAAACCTTTCGCCGAGGAACCATCGTGGCCAAGATCGAGCGCGCGCTGTTGAGCGTCACCGACAAGACCGGGCTGGTGGAATTCGCAAAATCACTGTCCGCGATGAACGTGGAGCTGGTCTCTACGGGCGGCACGGCGAAGCTGCTGCGCGAGGCTGGCATCGCGGTGCGCGATATCTCGGACCTCACCGGCTTTCCCGAGATGCTCGATGGCCGCGTCAAGACGCTGCATCCCAAAGTGCACGGCGGCATCCTGCACATGCGCGGAAAAAAGGAACACGTGGCCGCGGTCGAAGCCCACGGCATCCAGCCCATCGACATGGTGGTGGTCAACCTCTACGCCTTCGAGAAGACGGCGGAGAAGCCGGGCGTGGAGTTCGACGAGGTCATCGAGAACATCGATATCGGCGGGCCCAGCATGGTGCGCTCGGCGGCGAAGAACTTCCGCGACGTCGCCATCGTCACCTCGCCGGCGGACTACGCCGCCGTCGTTTCCGAGATGCAGGCGAGCGGCGGCTCGCTCTCGCTCGCGACCAAGTGGCGCATGGCGCAGCAGGCCTTCGCGCTGACCGCGGCTTACGACTCGGCTATCGCCGCGACGCTGGAGACAATCGGCGTGGAAGGCGAGAAGTTCGAGAAGCAGGAAGACCCGGGCGGCTTCCCTGCTTCGTTCCCTGCAACCCTGCGCCTTGCCTACCGCAAGAACATGGACCTGCGCTACGGCGAGAACCCGCACCAGAAGGCGGCGCTGTACTCCGACGGCTCGGGAAAAGGCGTGGCCAACGGAAGACAGCTTCAGGGCAAGGAACTTTCCTACAACAATATCGTGGACCTGCAAGCGGCGTGGGACCTGGCGCAGGAATTCACCGAGCCTGTGGTCGCGATCATCAAGCACACCAATCCATCCGGCACCGCCACGGGCAAGACCTTGCTCGAGGCCTACAAGAAAGCGCTCGAAGCCGACCCGGTCTCGGCCTTCGGGGGCGTGATCGGCGTGAATCGGCCGATCGATGGGCCCACGGCGGAAGAGATGGCCAGGCTTTTCGTGGAAGCCATCGCCGCGCCCGGCTTCGATGCCGAGGCGCGCGAGAAGTTCGCCGCCAAGAAGAATCTCCGTCTGATGGAGATCGCGGGAACGGAACCGAAGTGGGTGATGAAGAACGTCTCCGGCGGATTGCTGTTGCAGGATGAAGACCACCGTCCACTCACCGACGCCGACTTGAAGATCGTCTCCCAGCGCAAGCCGACTCCGGAAGAGATGCGCGCAATGCTCTTCGCCTGGAAGGTCGCGAAGCACGTGAAGTCGAACGCCATCGTCTACGCCCGCGATGGACAGTCCATAGGCGTGGGTGCGGGGCAGATGTCGCGCGTCGATTCCACCAAGATCGGCGCGATGAAAGCAGTGCTGCCGATCAAGGGGACCGTCGCCGCCTCCGACGCCTTCTTTCCCTTCCCCGACGGCGTGGAAGTGATCGCACAAGCGGGCGCGACCGCCATCATCTCGCCCGGCGGTTCGGTGCGCGACCAGGAAGTGATCGACGTGGCCGACCGGCTCGGCCTGGCGATGGTGTTCACCGGCGTGCGCCACTTCCGCCACTGAGATGGAAAAGGACGACAAGAAGCCGCCGCTTGGCGAGTCCATGGAGGCCGACCGCCCGCGAACTCCTCGCGCCACCGTGCGACAGCGGGAGAAAAAACTTCGCGATCAACTGAGGGAGTTGTTGCGACTAGATAATGAAGAGCAGCTGCGTGCGGCCTTACGTGAAGAGTTTGCGATCGAGCAGGATGATCCGCGCTTCAACGCGATCTTGCAGATTTGGCGCGAGCAGCGCTAAGTCTCTTCACCCGTTTGGCGAACCGCTGGACCCGTGCTTGACGTTCGCGTTCCGGGAACTTTTCTAAGTGCCCTTCGATGAGCTGGGCCATACGTTCGACGGCCTCTTCTCTGCTCAACTTCGGTTTTCCCTTGGGTGCAGTGGCCATTCTCTTCCTCACCAGCATTCTAGTACACCAGCATTCTAGTACGTTCCCGTTCGCTGCCCCAAGGATTAGATGCGTCGGCCACACCGCGGCAGATCTTCAACAGTTGAAGTTTTGCTTGAGCCGCCGTACTATCCGGAAACACCCTCGTAGAATCTGAGCGCACCACCTTCCGCATGAGCCGTTCGAAGAACGCCGCGAGCAAGAAGTCCACCGAAGTCCACATCCCCGACAAGCTCTACTTCCGCATCGGTGAAGTATCGAAGCTCTGCCGCTTGCAGGCCTACGTGCTGCGCTTCTGGGAGACGGAGTTTCCGCAACTCAAGCCGGTGAAGAGCTCGACCGGACAGCGCATGTACCGCAAGAAGGATGTGGAGGCGGTGGTCCGCATCAAGACGCTGCTCTACGACGAAGGCTTCACCATCGCGGGAGCGCGCCAGCAGCTCCGCACCGAGTCGCGCGACAGCAAGACGCACCAGCCGGCGCTGTTCGGACATGCGGGGGGTCCCGGACGCAGTGAGCTGCGCCAGCTCCGCTCCGGCCTCAAAGAGATACTTAGCCTGCTCTCGGCACGGCACTAGGCGCACCGGCTGTCCCCCCCAGGCCAGATATGTCTTGGCACGATATCTTTGGGCACGATATCCTTGGGAACGATATCCTGGGACATCGTGCCTTGGGGCAACATACTTTCGTTCCTTGCCAAACCCACGTCGCGGGATTATGCTTTCCGGCGATTTCCACCCAGCTCCTTAACGCCCTTCCCCCTTTGGTGCGTATGGAAGGCTCGACGTCATTTGCGCCCGTCCGTGCTGCCCGCTATTCCATAGCGGTGCCGCTGAAATATCGCCGCGTCGGCGAGCAGGAGTGGCACGCCGGCGTGGCCGAGAACATCAGCCAGACCGGCATCTTCTTCCGCGGCGACCGTGGCCTGACCGAGCAAGAGGTCATCGAGATCAACTTCAGCTTGCGCGCCGTATCCGCCCCGGAGGGCTCGGGCTCCGCGCGGAGTTCTCCGCAGCCCTGCACCGCGATCATCATCCGCACCGACCGCTCGCGGGCGGGGAACAAGCCCGGCTTTGGTACCCGCTTCCTCGACTAGCGGACGGTTTACCTCTCGCGAACGGCGGACGGCCCTGCGTTCCAAATGTCGATGGCCGCCTTCCACGAGCCGTCGGGCTGTTTTCGCCAGACGACCACGCCGCGATTCCTGAGGGTAACCAATCTTCCATGTGGTTCGCGGAAGGTCATCACATCGGTGCCCGTCTCGTAGGCCATGTCGCCCGCGGCGGCGACGACCACTTTATCGGTGGTGAAGCTGATGGAGAAGTCGGGGGAAGCGAACGCTTCCGACACGTACTTGCGGATCGCGGCCTTGCCTACGATCGGCGGAGCTTCGGGCTGCAAGATGGTGGCGTCATCGGACCAAAAAGAGATGGACTTCTCGACGTCTCGCGCCTTTGCCGCCGCCAGCCACTGCGCATCTGTGGTGCGGATCGCAGCCTCTTCCTGGCTGAGGTCCGCCGCGGGCTTTGCGTGGCCACACCCGAGCATCACTAACAAGAGCGCTGCGAAACCACAAACCATCATCCTACGGCCCATGCTCCCCCCTCGGTTAGATCTTCCGGTAACGATACGCTGAGCAAGAGTCCTAGGGCTACACGCCGGCGGATACTTCCGGCGCGCGTTCTAATGAATAGCGAGCCGCCGCCCGTGCTCGATTAGAATCAGGCACGCGGCCTAGAACTGCCGCAGGAGGCAAGCATGGCAAGGAAACGGAAACTGCGGCTGGAGAAAGCTGCCGTCAAGATCGGCACGGCCCTGGGCAAAGCCACGCGCGCTGCTCGCATCGCGAGAGAAACGAGCCCGCGGACGAGGAAAGAGTTGGCGCAACTGAAGAAGTCGCTCGGCGTCCTGGTGCAGGAGCTCGAGAGCGCAACGAAACGGGTGAAGCGAGCGCTGCGCTAACCGTCGTCTCCTAAGAGTCCGAACCTGAACGACTGCCACAATGACGACCGTCTGCGCGGCCGCCGTCAGCGAAGGCGCCGCCGCTTCCCGGATGGGGAATTCTTCCCGTTTTGAACTGGGCGCTGCCGCAAATGCTGCATTCTTCCGCGCCCACCGCCATATAACTCGTTTGTAATCCGCGTGGCAAACCTTCCCAGGAACGGTGCTTTGGCTGCTCTTACACACGTAGACGCAGGAAAGAAGAGGTCTGCCATGAGCTTGCAAGGAGATCGGCGTGAACAGGATTGACTCCGCTGGAGACGGTCCCGGTCAAGGTCCCGATGGTCGCCCACCCCACCGCAGCGGAGGGTGTAGTACCGGCGCCAGCGTTGCTGGTTGAAGCTGCCGCCGGGAGCGCGAAGCCGGCGCCAACGTGGGTGGTTGAGCGGTTCGAGATCGACCGGTATTTCGCCGCGCAACTGGCGCTGGGGGCTTCCGACATCCATCTTTCGGCGGAAGTGCTGCCCATGGCGCGCAAGGATGGCGAGATGGTCGCGCTCGCCGGGTTCACTGCCCGGCTGAGCGCGGCGGATACCGAGCGCATCCTGGGGCAGATGATGCCGGAAAAGAACGCGCAGGAATTCCGGCTGCGCCACGACACCGATTTCGCTTACGAATTCGGCGACGACGCGCGCTTTCGCTGCAACGTGTTCATGGACCGCAAAGGCATGGCGGGGGTGTTCCGCGTGATCCCCGGCAAGATCCTCACCGCCGAGCAGCTCGGCTTGTCGCGCGACATCTTGAAACTCTGTTACTTGAGCAAGGGCCTGGTGGTGGTGACCGGGCCGACGGGCAGCGGGAAATCGACTACGCTGTGCGCGATGGTAGATTATGTGAACCGCAACCGCAGCGACCACATCATCACCATCGAAGACCCCATCGAGTTCGTGCACGAGAACAAGCGCTGCCTCATCAATCAGCGTGAGGTCCACAACCACACCGACTCATTCAAGAACGCGCTGCGCGCGGCGCTGCGCGAGGATCCCGACATCGTTCTGGTCGGCGAGATGCGTGATCTGGAGACCATCTCCATCGCCATCGAGACGGCCGAGACCGGCCACCTCGTCTTCGGCACGCTGCACACCAACACCGCGCCTTCGACGGTCGATCGCATCATCGATCAGTTCCCCACCGACCGCCAGCCGCAGATCCGCATCATGCTCTCGGAGTCGCTGAAGGGAGTGATCGCGCAGACGCTGTGCAAGAAGGTCGGCGGCGGCCGTATCGCGGCGCTGGAAGTGATGATCTGCGATCATGCCATCGCAAACCTCATCCGCGAAGGCAAGGTGATGCAGATCCCCTCCGCCATGCAGACGGGCAGAGCGAAAGGCAACGTCACGCTGAACGAGTCGCTCTTTGAGCTGGTCAAGAAGAAGCTCGTCGAGCCCCGCGACGCCTACATCAAAGCCGTCGACAAGGCGGGATTCGAAAGCCTCTTGCTGCGAGAGAACCTTGACGCTACGTTCATCCGCGGCATGACGGATGCCGCCGCCACTCTTCCCGTAAGAACGGCGGCCTGAGCAGCGGGACGCCCCATACCTCAGGGCACGCGTTCAGGACCGCTGCGCACGCCTGGTCCGCGCTCGATGTGGTTGAGCAGCAAGCGCCACATGTCGATCTCCAACTCGAACTGGTGTTTCTCGGCGCTGTAGCCCGAGGGCAGGCTGGCCAGGTTGGTCTGCATCTGGGACAGCAGGGACCGCATGCGCTCGAGCTCTTTGCCGGAACGGTCCGGCGGGGGTGGCGGCGCGGCAGGCGTCCCGGTCTGCGATTGCGCGGGCGTTTGCGCGAGTAGCGGGCCGGCCAGAAGGAAAGCAGAGAGAGATATCGCTTTTCTACGCTGCATGGATCGAAGATCACTCCTGACAGGATTCTAGAACCTCGGCAGGAAACGCCACGCCCATAACGGCTCGATCCTTGAACAGTGATCAGTAAGCTACGGCGGCCATCGGCAGCGGCTTTGCTTCCTGGACCCGGGCGACGACCGTCATTTGTGTTCCTGCGCACGCGAAGAGAGGTGCGACGCCGCGCGCAACGTTCGCTTGCTATGTACCCCGAGTTACGGGAAGCAGAGCGCGAGAGTTCCAGTTCATTGCTGCTTGCTCTCGCCGGCCGGTGGCACGAATCCCCACCGTCCGCGCCAGCCTTGCCGGACGCGTTCCCGCTCCTCCGGCGTCATCTTCTCCCAGCGCTCGGCCATGCGGCGGCGATAACCGGAGCGGCCGGAACCCTTCCATCCCGTTCCGCCGAAGAGGATGCGGCACAGCACCAGCAGTCCTAGCGCTTGCCAAAAGGTGACCTCGCGCCAGCCGAAGAGCTCCGGCAGCAGCCAATTCCACAGGTGCAGCACGATCTCACCGCCGATGAAGACAAATAGCAGCATCCCCAGGATGGCCAGCGGCGCGATGAAGATCATTCGCTTCACTCTCGGTCTCATGTTCAGTCCCTCATGCTTTCGTGAATTCGTCGTAAATCTCTTGCAAGCGCTCGCGCAGATGCAGCACCGCATAGCGTTTGCGCGAGAGCAGTGTGTTCACACTCACTCCCGTCGCGGCAGCGATCTGCTTGAAGCTCAGTCCTTCGAGCTCGTGTGCCACGAACACGGCGCGCTGCTCCTCCGGCAACTCCTCGACCGCTGACTCGAGCTCGTCGAGCAGCATCTGGCGAGCGTAAAGCGCCTCCGGTCCGGCATCGGGCGAAGGCAGCAGGTCTTCGAATCGAAGACCTTCGAGCTGCAGCAGTTCGGCGTCGTCCGCATCCTTGCCCGCGATCGAGGCAACGCTGAAGCTCTCCGGCCGTCGCTCGCGGAAGAGATCGGTGATGCGATTGCGCGCCACGCGAAACAGCCAGCCGGTAACGTGCTCGATCGGCATGAGCAAGCGGTTCGCTTCCACCAGCTTGTAGAAGACGTCCTGCAGAATGTCCTCGGCATCGCGTGGGTCGGGCACGCGCCGGCGAATGAAATTGCGCAGCCGGGACTGCTCCCGCTCGACCGCTTCGGAGATCCGCTGGTCTTGTTCGGGTAGCATCCGCTCCATCAATTCGTAGACCTGGTCCGCAAAGCGGGCTCGCTGCGTCCTTCATCTATGGTTGTAGACGGATGAAGGGGTGCGGATATTGTGTGCGGATATTGTAGGGTTGCTCAGCTCGCTATTGTCCCGCCGCGAGTGCTTGTTCCCTCCAGCGTTGTTCGTTCACGCCCTCATCCTCGCGACCATTCTGCCTGGCAAGGAAGCCGGTCTCCACCGCTCCATCGGCGTTGTAGAGCGGTGCGAGGTAGATCCCATGCCGTGCGGCAATCGCCCCAGTCTCCTCGACCCGCTCCGGCGTGATGGACCCTCGTCCCTCGTCCTCCTGAGATTCGAATCTTTGCGAATCAGATCGGTCCTTGTTGCCGGCGCAGGCGGACAGCGGCGGCGAGGAACGCGGCGCCGAGCGCCAGTCCGAACCACATGCCTGGACTGCTGAGGAAGTGACTCAACGGCGGCGTCATGGCGGCCATCGTCATCACCTTCTCCTTAGCGGCCGGTGCGCCGCCCGGGTCACCCGCGAAGCGGTACGCGAGCCACTGGCCGAAGTGCGTCGTGTTGAAGGCGATCTTCTCGACCAGCCCAACGGCGAGCAGCGGCAGCGTGGCCCAGAGATAGGGCGCGCGGCGCGACCACGCGGAGCACAGCAGCAGCCATCCCCAGATGGGCGCGTACCAGAAGCCGTGTCCGACGACGAGGTGGTAGAAGAGGATCCACGAATCTTGTCCGAAGGAAACGTGCGACCAAACGCTGAGATCTGTCCCCAGCAGCCTGCTGCTGGCCAGCAACAGCATGATGGCCTGCGTGACCACGGTGAGGCCCCAAGTCCCAAGCGGGATGACGACGAACGGGATGCTCGCCTTCGCCAGCACCGCCGTGAGGTCGGAGACGGGCAGCGACTTCCAGAACAGGATGCTGCGGTCGCGACGCTCGCCATACAGCGCGTCGAGGCAATAGAACGTCCCCACCAGGAACGTGGTGAACATGAGCAGCAATGCGGCAAAAGTGTACGGCTGGTTGATGGTTCCGTGCAGTTTCATCGGGTCGAGCGCCGCAGCGGCACGCAGCTTGTCGGGCAAATGGACCAAGCCGAGTGCGAAACCCGCGAGGATCAGAGCTGCGACCGCGAGCGGCGCGAGGTAGAGGTAGCGGTTCTCCCACAGCTCGCGGCGCAGGGACCAGAGGAAGCGCTGCATCGCCGAGATCTCGGCCGGCGCCATGGCCTGCGCGCCGACAGCCGAGTCGTGCATGGCAGTGGTGTTCATTGCGACGCTCCTTGCTTTCCAAAGACCTGTTCCTGGCCGCCACCAACGATAGCGACGAACAGGTCGGCGATGCTCGGCGTGCGCACCTCGCCCAAGGCGGCGAGCCGCTCGCGCTCGACGGCGTCGGATCCAGCGTCGGATCCAAGTCTGAACAGCATGACGCTGCGGCCCAACGCCGGGCGCTCATAGATCGGCTTGAGCGCTTGTGCCGCGGCGGCCTGCTCGGGACGCACCATCACTTCCAGGTAGCGCGCCTCCACATCTTCCATGCTCGACTGGAACACGATGCGTCCACGGTCGATGAACATCACGTCGGTGAAGACGTGCTCGACCTCCTCCACCTGGTGCGTGGTCATCAGGATGGTGCGGTTGCGGTCGAAGTAATCGCCAAGCAGCGTGTCGTAGAACTGCTTGCGATAGAGGATGTCGAGGCCGAGCGTGGGCTCGTCGAGCACCAGCAGGCGCGCGTCGATGGCCATCACCAGGGCGAGGTGCAGTTGCGTCACCATGCCCTTCGACAATTCCCTGACCTTGCTGCCGCGGTTGATGGTGGTCTTTGCGAGGAAGCCTTCCGCTTTCGCGCGATCGAAGCGCGGATGCACGCCGGCGACGTAGTCGAGCGCCTGCGAGACCCGCATCCAGCGTGGCAGCACGGCGACGTCGGAGATGAAGCAAACGTCGCGCATCAGCCGGTCGCGTTCGTTCCACGGATCGCGGCCCAGCACCCTGAGCTCTCCCTGATAGGGAGTGAGTCCGAGGATGGCGTTGAGCGCGGTGGTCTTGCCGGCGCCGTTCGGACCGATGAGCCCGAGGATGCGCCCTTCTTCGACCCGCAGATCGATGCCATCCAGCGCGACGGTCTTACCGAAGGTCTTGCGGAGGCCGCGTGCTTCTATGCATGCCATGGTTCAACTCTTCTCGTCATTCTTCTTGGCTTTCGACTCTGACTCCGTGGTTTTCGGCTCCGAGCTCTTCGGCGATGCGCCGTTCAGCAGGTCTTCCGGCCACAGGCCTAGCCGCTGGATGGTGGCGCGGATCCTTGGCCACTCCTCGCCCAAAAACTTCTGCCGCTCGCCCTGCAGCAGCAGGTCACGCGCGCCGGCGTTGATGAACATGCCGAGGCCGCGTCGGGATTCGACCAGGCCTTCGTCCACCAGTTGCTGGTAACCCTTGAGGACCGTGAGCGGATTCACCCGATACTCCGCCGCGACGTTGCGCACCGAAGGAAGCGGATCGCCTTCCTTTAGCACGCCGTCGAGGATCATCGCGACCACGCGGTCGCGAAGCTGGCGGTAGATCGGCTGACTGTCGTTCCACTCACGGTCCATCGGGTCCTCGGAAAATCCCTTCCAGCAGACCTTACCAGAGACAACACGTGCATCAGTTCACGCGGTGCAGTTCGAACCGCGCACGGACCGGCGTGCCGGTCGGCAGCATGTAGGTCCACTCCTCGGCGTGATGGTTGGCGTCGATGATGGTGAAGATCGCGTGATGCATGTGTCCGTGCTTGTCGCTGCCGGAAAGTTCGGCAAAGTCGAATTCCAGCGTCTTGCCGTCGGGCGAGGACTTCGCCACCATGTGCGGACGGTTCCCGGCATCGCAATAGTGGACGAGGTTGAGTTTGTCCGCGTCGAGGTACACCATCGTCACCGGATGGTCGTACTTGGTGGCGTCGAGCGGCGTTCCCGCTACCTGGAATTCGTGGACGAGCACGTTGCCACGCGAGGTCACGCGCATGGTGACGTGCAGCGGCTGGATGTCGGGGTTGGCGCCCTGCGCCTTCATCGCCTTTTTCATGGCTTCCGGCATGTCGGTTCCCACTGGACCTTCCCACTCGCCGGCGAGGGTCTTAATGGTGTCGAAGGAAACCTGCGCCTCGGACTTCGGCGCCGGTGTCTTAGGCGCGTCCATCTTGTGGGTCTCGGACTGCGCGAAAGCAAACGGTGATAGCAACATCAGAACAGCGGAAATCAGAAAACGGTGGGATCTCATGTTTCATTCTCCTTGCGGTTCATTCCTGTTTGCTCTCGGGTCGGGGTTGTTGGCTGGCCTGCTTCCGTCCTGACCCAGCAGCTCTGATGAACCATACTGGTATAGTTAACTATAACACTATATAACATGTCAAGAGGTCTGTTTGACTTGCCGCTATACGTATGGAAACAAAGGGACGTGCGCGCAGGATTTAGAGTGCTCGCGGCCAACCACGCGCCCGGACGGGAAATGGGGCTCTTTTGCTGCCACGCTACCCTTCGCGCTGGCTCCAGCCACCGGCGAGGGACGCGGCCAGCATGCCGACGAGGTTCACGATCGAGTCCAAGGCGATCACGCGTATCGAGAGCGACTCTTGCCAGCCCCAGCCAGCCATCCCCATCGTCATCAGCGCCCACAGTGCTACGGCAGCGTAGACGGCGGCCTTCGGGGCAGAATGCGCGCGGCCCGCAGAGTACGCCATGATGGCCACGCCGATCGGCAGGCTCAGCACCACCCACACGAACCAGACCTCGGCAGTAAAAGGCATCTGGCGCCTGCTGGCGGCCATTGCATCCACCCATTCCCTACGCATGAAAGCGAACCAGGCGACGCCCCAGACGAAGTTGTAAACCACCGTCCAAAGGGCGCCACTGGCAACGACGCGCGGCCAATCGAGCCTGCTCACTGGCTCCTCCGTTCCCCGCGGAGAGATTGCGCGCAGGCTAAGCGCGGAAGATGTAGAAGTCAACAAGCAGGAATCGCTGCGCGTAGGTCTCGCTGCCGGTTTGTCACCAAGCGACAAGAAGAAAGATTGGTCGGTCCTAGCACGCGATTTCGACCCTGGTCGATGAACCGATCACCCGCTCCGCGAAGGCCGCCTGCTCGCGGGCCGGGGCGCAGAGAGCGCACTGATCGTGACGTAGTATCTGTCCGGATCCCGGAGTGAGAACTCCCTTGTTTGAGTGTTCGGGTTCACGTGCGGCTCCTCTTCGAGCCGGGCGACGAGAGCGCGTGCCCTCCTCAGTGCCATGTCGAAGTCGTCGACGCGGAAGAACAAGAGGAGCCCGTTGCCAGGTGGCGCCTCCTCCGGACTTATCAAGGTGGGATGTTCGTGCGCGCCCCACTGGTGGAGGCAGAGCAAGACGGTTCCATCCGTATCCAGGATCTGACCAAAGTGGTCATGGGCTGGAGGGATCTGGAGCTGGCCAAAGAGCGACTGGTACCATTTGTAGCTCCCCGGAACGTCGCCTACGCCAATGATCGTCCATGTGCGTTTCATCGCATGTCCAGCACGCGCACGATATCATCTTCGAAAAGATGGAAAAAGAGAAATGGTCGGGACGGGCAGATTTGAACTGCCGACCCCTCGCACCCCAAGCGAGTGCTCTACCAGGCTGAGCCACGTCCCGACGTAGGAAGGAAAGCACCGCGAACACGCGCAGTGCCGGGGTCGCTGTTATTTTACACGAGCGTCATTTTATACGGGCATCGGGGCCGTTGTTATCCGCGGCGCTGTCCGCGCCTGCGGAGGCCGCCGCGCCCACCCGCCGCAGTTTCCACAGCAGAACAAAGTAATCGACCACCACGCCGGCGCTGCCTTTGCTCTTGCCTGCCTGGCGGACACCGAACTGGAAGGGGACTTCGACCACTCGGCCGATGCTTCCGCGGACAGGTTTCATCAGGACCAGTATCTCGAGCAGCAGCTTGAATCCCTGCGCCGCCAGCGGCACGCCGGCGATCGCCTGGCGCCGGACCAGAAAAAATCCCGAGGCCGGGTCAGAGACGCGCCGCTCTTTCGGCAGCACGAAACCGGTGGTCCATATTCCGACGACCGAAAGCAGTCGCCGCGTGAGGCTCCATCCCTTCGTGGATGCGCTGGGCACGTAGCGGCTGGCGAGAGCAAGATCGGCGCCGGCGCCGGACTGCATGGCGCGCCACAACTCGGGGAGAAGTTCGGGCGGATGTTGCAGGTCGGCGTCCATCACGCCCAGCACTGCCGCTTGCGAATTTTGCCAGCCGCGGACCACCGCTGACGCTAGACCTCGCTCGTCCTTGCGGATGATCAACCGCACGTGCGCATCCCGCGCGGAGACGTCACGCACGCGCTCGGCGGTAGCGTCAGAGGACTCGTCGTCCACCACGATGACTTCGTACGTGATGCCGGCCGGCCCGAGGGCCGCTGCAACGCGCTCGAGTAGCGGCGTGATGTTCCCTGCCTCGTTGAAAGTAGGGATCACGAGCGCGAGCTGCGGCGTGGACGCTGCTTCGTCTATCAACGGGACGATCAGGTCAGGCATGGGAGGAAGGAGATTAGCAGGAAGGCAGACAAAACCAAGATGCTTCGTCGCTGCTCGGCCGCTGGAGAAAGCGCGGCCTCGACGACGCTCCTCAGCATGACCCCTCGAAGAGTGCTCAGCGCCGCTGCTTGTGGCGCTTCTTCGCGCGCGGCAGCTCTTCCTCCGCGAGCGCGAACTGGATCTTGTGTTGCACGTAGTCGATGCGATCCACGATCACGCGCACGCGCTGTCCCAACGAATACTGGCGCCCACCGCGCTCGCCCACGATCTGCTTGGTGTTCTCGCGGTAGGTGTAGCGATCGTCGGTCATGGTGGCGAGCGGCACCAGGCCTTCGATGAACATGTCCATCAGCTCGACGAACAATCCGAACTTGGTAACGCTCACGATCAGGCCTTCGAACTCTTCGCCCAGCCGGTCGCGCATGAACCTGATCTTCTTCCACTCCATCAGTTCGCGCTCCGCATCGTCGGCGCGGCGCTCGGTCTGGCTCGACTCTTCCGCGATCTCGTGCAACACGCCGATGGGAATGACCTCCGGAACAACGACCTCCGGAATATCTGGCTTGGCCGACTCCGACCGCTCCGTTTGGCCCGCGCGCTTACTCCACGGACTCGGCGCTTCGCTGTGCGGCGGCACGCCTTTGCCGCTGGGCGCTTTCTTGTGCGACTTCGTCCGTGACTCGGTTCGCACCTCCGCTGTTTCTCCATGCAGCACCGCTTTCAACAGGCGATGGATGATGAGGTCGGGATATCGCCGGATGGGCGAGGTGAAGTGCGTATAGGTGGGCGCCGCGAGCGCGAAGTGGCCAAGGTTCTCTTCCGAATAGCGCGCCTGCTTGAGCGAGCGCAGCATGAGGTAAGAGAGGATGCGCTCCTCCGGCTTGCCCGCGATCTTCTGCGTCAGCTTCTGGTACATCCGCGGCGTGATGTGGACTTCTTGCGGCAGCTCGATCATGCGCGGATTGCTGCGCCCGGAGCCGTAGCGCTGGCGGCGATCGCCCCGCGTTTCCATCCGCCGGACGGGCAGCGCGCCCACGCCGAGCGAGTAGCCAAAGCTCGCCGCGATGGTCTCGAACTCGTAGACCTTCTTCGGATCCGGTTTCTCGTGGACGCGATAGATGGAAGCGACGCGCGCCTCGAGATAGCTGGCGACGCACTCGTTCGCTGCCAGCATGAACTCCTCGATCAAGCGATGCGCGAACTGGCGCTCGGACTTGGTCACGCTTTCCATCATGCCCTGCTCGTCGAACTCGATCTGCGGCTCGGGCAGGTCGAAATCGATGGAGCCGCGGCGCACGCGCTTGCGGTTCAGGATCTGGGCGAGCTCGCGCATCAGCTCGAAGTTCGCGACCAGCGGCGCGTAGTGCGCGCGCAGCGCGGCGTCACCATCGAGGATGAGCTGCACGTTGGTATACGTCATGCGTTCGGCCGAGCGGATGATGCCCTCGTGCAGCTCGTAGCTCACCACCTCGCCCTGGGGATCGACCTCCATCACGCAGCTCATCACCAGGCGCTCGACCTGCGGACGCAGCGAGCACAAGTCGCTCGAGAGCTCGGTCGGCAGCATGGGAACCGCGCGGTCGGGGAAGTAGACGGAGTTGCCGCGCAGCCGCGCTTCGCGATCGAGTGCCGTATCTTCGCGGACGAAATACGCCACGTCGGCGATGTGCACGTGCAGGCGGTAGTTGCCGTTATCGTCATTCACCCGCTCGACGTAGACGGCGTCGTCGAAATCGCGCGCGGTCTCGCCGTCGATGGTCACGATGGGCAGTTCGCGGTAATCGTGGCGCCGCGCGCGCTCGTCGGGCGCGATGAGCGCGTCATACGCTTGCGCCTCGGCGATGACCGCTTCCGGAAAGCGGTGCGGGATGTGGTGCTTGCGGATGATGATCTCCACGTCCACGCCAAAATCGTCCTCGCGGCCCAGGATCTCGACCACACGCCCGCGCGGACCCTGCGTCTGCGTAGGCCAGTCGGTGATCTCCACGTCCACCACCACGCCTTCAAGGTCGCCGGCGTCAGCCGCGGTGGTGCGTTTGGCTTCGGAGCCGATCACGCGATCGCGTTGCAGGCGGGTGGGCTGCTCCATCCCGCGCGGGATCACGATGTCGGTGGCGAGCTTCTCGTCGATGGGCGTGACGAAGTTATTCTTCGGGCCGTAGTGGAAGACACCGACGACGGTATCGTGGGCGCGGTCGAGCACTTTGAGGATGCGTCCCTCGGCGCGGCCGTCCGGGCGGATGGTGCCGAGCTCCACCAACACGCGGTCGCCGTGCATTGCCGTGCCGACGGCCTGCGGGTTGATGAAGATGTCGCCGGAGATCTTGCCCTTCAGCTCGGCGCTCTCGGGGATGGCGAAGCCAAAGCCGTCGCGATGCATGGAGAGCCTGCCAACGGCGGTTGGACGCCCGGGAGTGGCCGGCCGTCTGCCTCCGTCGCCACCGTCGCTCGCGCCCCGGCGCTTTGCCGGCATGGCCCAGCGATCGCCAGGCAGCACCGCCAGGTCGCCACGCCGGACGAGTTTGGTGAGGTGGTCATGAAGCTCGCGGCGGGCATTGCCGCCGCCTAGGCCGAGCTCGCGGACGAGCTGCTTGAACCCCGCCGTCTGATTGGGCTGGCGCTCGATGTGGCGGAGGATGTCCTGATCGTTCAGCATGGTTGGTTCAAGAGGTGTGCGGCTCCGACGTCTCGGTGTGTCATTTTCGACGCGGTCACACGACCCGTTCGCCGTAGTCCCATGTTAAGCGCGAATGACTTTTCGCAGTAGGGCCTTTACCCGATATAAGAAATGCTCCGGGCGGCGCAAGATTTACCCGCTCCGAACGCGGTTCGCGCTGCATCGTGTTTGTGATGCGAAGGCAGCGGGAGCAGTAAAACCCCGCCAAACGGCCTTTGCAGCGTAGCATTGAGCAACAACCGGGCAGAGACTCTGTTTGGCACGGAACGTGCGAGTGCCTGGTCATCCCCCAAGCAACTGTAAACGGGCGGGCCGCAACCACGGTCGTCCACACTAGAACACGAGCGCGAGTGGGCCACACACATCGTCCACCAGCGCGTCACCGATCCAGCCGATCCAGACAGAGGACAAGCCCAATGTGGAAGCCCGCGAATCCCCCCGCCACCCCCGCAGCGAAGACCACTACCCCCGAACCGGAGAAGAATGTTATGAGCACGACCCCGCAGAACCTGAATCCGATGGGCGAACCCACGCCGGCGTCCGCGCCGCGTAATGCCGCTCTGAACCCCACTGAACAGGCCACGATCGGCAAGTCGCTCGTGATCAAAGGCGAAGTGAGCGGCTCGGAGTCGCTCTACATCGATGGCCGGGTGGAAGGCGCCATCAACTTGGCGGGCAATCGCGTGACCGTGGGCCGCAACGGCGTGGTGAACGCCAACGTGGTGGCGCGCGAGATCGTCGTGATCGGCAAGGTGAAGGGCAACCTGAACGCCAGCGATCGTGTGGACATCCGCAACGAAGGCTCGCTCACCGGCGACGTTATCGCGCAGCGCATCTCCATCGAAGACGGCGCCTTCTTCAAGGGCGGCATCGACATCCAGAAACCCGGCAGCCGCGCGAATGGCAAGTCGGACGAGAAGATGCCGACGACCACCGCGACCTCGACTTCGACTTCGCCGACCGCTTCCGCCACCGCGTAGATTCGGTCGCGTAGACTTCGGTCGCGTGACTTCGGTCGCATGACTTCGGCCGCGTGACTTCGGCCGCATGACTTCGGTCGCATGACTTCGGTCGCATGACCCAGGCCAGATGTTGTTTACACAGCGTGGGCG
>JALYLW010000097.1 GCA_030774055.1 Acidobacteriota bacterium | reverse complement strand
GTGATGCTTCGCGCCGCAGTTTACTGCGGCGGGGTGGACTGGTCTGCGGTCCCTTCGGCAGCCTTCTTCGCTTTCTTCGGCTTCGGACCTTCTTCGCTCTCTTTCGCCTGCGCTTCGGCGAGTTCCTTCTCCGCCTTGGCGCGTTTCTCCGCCAGCTCGCCCAGCGTGGTTTGCTGGTTGTTGTAGGCGTCGCGGTACATCTGCTTGCGGAACTCGCTCGGCTCGTTTGCTTCCTTCTCCTGCAGGGTAGCGAGTTTGCTTTTGAGCGACTCTTCCTCGTGCGTCCACTTCTTCACGTCGTCCTTCGCCTTGTCCACATCGGAGCGATCGTCCTCGGCGTCGGCAACGGGTTTCTTGTCTTTATCTTTGTCTTCTTCCGCGGCCGCGTCGGTGGTCTGGGCCGGAGCGGTTGCGGTGCTGCTGATGTCGTCTTCGGTCAGCACCCGGGCGGCCTTCTTCTCCTTGGCTTGCTTGGAGAGCGCGCCGAGCGACGATTCATCCTGCTGCTGTTGCGCCACGGCCGGCAGGGCGAAGAGCGCCGCAACGGCCACGATGATGACGAGCGAAAAGCGTTTCATAAGTCTCCCTGGATTCCTACAGCTTAGTACATCACTTCCCGCGCCACCAAGACATTGGGCGGGTTGTTGATCTTGGTCTTGGAGAGCGAGCACGCGTCAAAGTTGATGATCGCGCTGCCGCCGAGGACGTTATCCACCAGCGATTCCTGGCCGGCCAGGATGGCGCCGAAGATGTTGGTCGCATCCGAGCCGCCGCCGGTGAACTTCACTACACCGCGCACCAGGATCAACCCGTAGAACTGCAAACCGCCGTGGATGTCGAGGTCGCCGTCGATGATCAAAACGCCCGCGCCGGACGCGCTCGAAGTCAACTGCGCATCACCCGGGATGTACGTGACCTGCGGTACCGCTCCGATTGGATTGTCGGGCGGCGTGGGTGGGAACGCAGGCGCGGTGCCGAATTTCTGGCTCGAATGCGTGCCGCAATTGCCATTCACCGGCGGCGGCCCCGCGGTTCCCGGCGTACACGTCCAGTTGTAAGGCGCGCTGGTGACCGGAACCGCATTCGACTGATACTGCTGGATCATCGTCGGGATGTCATACGGCCACGACTGGTTCTGCGCGACCGGTGGAGTCTGACCGGCAAGAATAGTCTCCGACTGACCCGGGTTGTCCACCGTGTTCGAAGAGAAGATGGCGTACTTGCTCGCGTCGCAGACATGGCCAGGGCGGTCACCCATGATCGGTGGGCTGGTGCAAAGCTTGGTGCCGGTTCCTGGAGACTTGCCCGAGTTGTTGCAGGTCATGATCTGCAAGTCGATGCAGGAACAGTTGTCGTAGCCGTTCACGGTCAATTGGCCGTTCAGGGTGACGTGATCTAGCGAATCCACTGCGGCGTTGGCGTAGATGGGCGGCATGATGGCCATCTCCATTTGCGTCATGCGGCGCGCCCCCGTCGGGCCCAGGGCCAGCGAGCTCACGCTGTAAACGGTGGTCATGCCCTGGATCTGACCGGGCAGCAGCGCCACGGTCTCGCAGCTCGCATTGCCCGCCGGCAGCAGCACCTCCGTCCTGCCATTGAAGCAGACGCCTTGCGTAGCTGCGCCCGCTGGATCCACCTGGTAGGGCGCGGATGAGCTGTTCTGCTTTTTCGTGATGCGTACCCACTTGAAGTAATTGTTGCCCGCGCCGCCCAGGTTGCTGGCCGCGACCGGGGTGAACCAGTCGGTTCCGTTGGGATAAGTGGCGCCCGGCGCCACCGCACACTTCAATCCCGGGGTGCCGACGTTACCGGCCCCCCCAGTGATGGCGTACTGCTCCTTGCAGAGCTCGTCATCGCGATAGACGTTGTTGGCGCTCTGGTCCCACGGCCGTATCACCTCAGCGCCGAGCGGGTTGAGGATGTAGTAAGCGGATGTGGCGGTGCCGTTAGTCGGCATGGCGGTTGGAGTCACCAAGGCCATTCCCAGGCCCATCGGGATGCCGCCGGAAGCGTCATTCAAGATGCGCAGACGCGCTTCCTGCAATCCGGCTTGCGAGGCGTAGAACGCCGACTGGGCGTCACGATAGTTGTTGTTGACCGTCATCTCGGTGTTGGCCATGTACATCATCCCCATGGCGATGGCAGAGAGCAGCAACAACGCGAACAGCGCGATGATCAGCGCGATGCCGCGCTCACCCTGGTGCCGTCCGCTCAGGCGTCCTGCGCTCTTCGCCGCCCGCGTCGCGATCAGCCTTCTCATAACCCTCTCCTTCTCGATCCTAACCCGTATTACTCAGCAGCCGGTGACGGCTGGTATGCCGGCGACCCCGCCGGAATACATCGAACAGTTCGCCAGCTTCGCGATCGCGCCGAGCGCGGCGGAAGGCTTCATCCCGGTCTGGCCGTCCGCGGTGCTGCCCAGCAGGTTCACCGCGATGCGCACGGTGCGGATGCTGCGGATCACGTTCTGGCCGGCGGCCCCGGAGATATCGGTATTGACTGCCAGCTGGGTGCCGGTCACGTCGTAGTAGGTGAATACCGGCTGGTTCTTCATGCCTTGGAACAACACGTCATCGTTCTGCGCGACGAAGGCGCCCTGCACGCCAGTGGGCAGCGCGCTCTGTCCGGTGATGAGCAGGCTGGCGCCGCCGCCGCCCAGGCCCGCGCTGTTGATCAGTCCATTCACCTGCGTGCTTGGGCTGGTGGGTTGCGCCCACGGATTGGTTCCCCCCAGCTTCACCACCTGGCTGCGCTGCAAGCTGCAGGGGCAGGTTCCCCCCGGGTTGGGAGTGCCGGGCGAGGCGCAGACGCCGGCGCTGTTACACACCGTGTACTCGATGCTGTCGACCAGGCCGTCGCCATCCACATCGCCTTCGATCACCAGGTCGGTAGGAGTGGCGCGCACGATGCCCACCGCCAGGCGCGCGTCGCTCGGGATCAGCACGGCGGAGTATGCCTTGTACGAGGGATAGCCGGCCTGGTGGATGTCACGCGAGAACTGTTCCACGAACTCGCGCCCTTCGGAGAAGATGTCTTGCTTGGTCTCTTCCGCGCGCGAGCGGCGCTGCAAGCTCACGATCTGCTGGAAGATCACGCCCATCACGATGGTGAGGATCACGAGCACGATCATCAGTTCGACCAGCGAAAAACCTCTTTGCCTGGGCATCGCTTTCCTCTCCTACTGGCTCACGACGGTGCGCAGCGTGACCGGCGTGGCAAAATTCTTGAAGTTGGCCGCGCCGCCGAACTGCGCCGCCGCAGGGCGGGCCGACACCACGATCTGTTTGCTCATCGCGCCATACGGTTGCGTGATGTTCCAGCGCACGTCATAGAGCATCCACTGGTTTGCGCCCGCGTTGGGCATGCACGCCGCGTAGTTCATCTGGAATCCCGCTGGCACCGCCGCTGGCAACTGCGACCAATCGATCAGTCCTCCGGCCGTCACGTTCGCGCCCCCGGCGGTCAAGCGGATGACCTGCGCGGTGTTGGCACAGTCTCTTACCGTGACGGTGGGAACATTGATGGTCCCACCGGCGCCACCTGCCACCACGCCGTTCGCCGGCACCATCTGCGCCTGCTCGATCACCAGCTGCGCCAGCATGGTCGAGGTGGTGTCGCCCTTGCTGCGCTGGTTGGCCGCGATGGCCAGCAACACCAGTGAGAGGATGCCCGAGACGCCGATGGCCAGCACCGTCATGGCGATCAGCAACTCGATCATCGACATGCCGCGCTGCTGGTTGCCCCGCGCCCGGCGGATCCATGGATGGGTAAGCTTCATCATCTCTTCCTCGCTGCTCTTCCTCGCTCGCTGCTGGTGATTCATTTACTCGTTCCAACGGCCAGTGCGCGGCTCGTAGTACCAGGCCTTCATGCGGCCGGCGGGCGTGACCGTGACCGCCGCCCAACCCTGCGGCCCGAAAGTGCGCGTCTGGCTGAAATAAAACTGGAAGGCAACGTTCGCGCCCGGCAGGCCGGGAACCATGCCACCGGTGCGCGTGACACAGTTTCCGCCGCCCACGATGCAAGGCAATCCGCGATTGTTGAACGCCGGTGGCACGTTCATTGTGGGATTGAAGTTCGGTCCCAGCGTAGTCGATGGCGCCCACACCGGCGCGCCTGCGTTGCCCAGCAGGATGCTGACGGGGATCTGCACCGCGGGCTCGGAGTTCACGCCGCCGCTGGTGAGGACGCCGTCCCCATTCAGGTCGACGAAAGCCGTGCGGTTGTCAGGCGTGATAGCGAGCTGGTAATAGTTGTTGTCTTTGATGGCGCGCTGGCGAGCAGTCTGCATCAGTCCGATGATGTCGCGCATGGTGCCGCGTATACGGATGTCGTCGATCGAGTTCATGATGTTCGGCATCGCCATCGCCGAGATCACAAGCATGATCGCTATCACGATCAGCAACTCGATCAGGGTGAATCCGCCCTGCCGTCTCCGGGGCCGCTGACTATCGATCGTCATTGCGCAAGCTCTCTTCTGCCGCATCTTGGCGGCCGAACGCTGACTTCAGGCGCCGGGTGAGCGGCTGATGCGCGCCGCACCGCGCGTCGTCAGACGCGAGAGCGAAGCAGCTGCACCGCGTAGCCCTAGGACTAAAAGCAGACCTGCCGGGGGAGAGATGGCAGCGATAGTACACCTAAATGCATCCTGAGTACCACCGGGAACCGCTAGGGTAAATGCCTAAGGTACATGGACTTGCGGGGAAGCGGTCGAGCCGGGCAGGATTCTACCGCTAGGAAAATGTAACGAAAGGTTACATTTCGGGAAGCGCGGTCGCCCTGCGGAACGGACGCTCAGGGGGTCGGCGCAACCACCACGTCGGCATGCGCGACCGCGATCCAACCACCTTTCACTTGCTGCCACACGCTCATCATGCGGAAGGGCGTGGAGGGCAACGGCTGTCCTTTATAGGTGCCGCGCATCACCATGGTGTAGGTCACCATGATGTCGTGGCCATTGGGCGTGCCCTGCAATTCGCCGAGCGAATAGTCCTGCAGGTCGAGCTGCTTCAGCAGCTCCATCGAACGCGAACGGTCGTGTGTGCCCTCAGCGTCGATGGCCACGAACGTCGAGCCCATGTGGCGCTCGACCTCCGCCCAGTTCTTCGCTTTGACCTCATCCCAGAACAGCTTCTCGTAGGCCTCGGGCCCGGTCGCCAGCTTCCACGTGGCGGGCTGCTTCTCTTCCCAGCAGGAGACCAGCGGCAGGGCGAGGCAAAGGACGAGCGCGAGCGAGGCGACGCGGCGTGAGGTCGTGGGCAAGGACATGGCGAGGGATTGTAATGCGAGAGTAACGCCATTTGTGAAAAAGCTAATGGGAGCCCAAGGTCGCCGGGAAAACAACACGCCGCCCCGCTGCGCGGGACGGCGTTTCCCTTAACCCGACCTTTGGAACGAAGTCCTAGTCTCCCGCCACCGCCTCCGAGACTTTCTCTTCTACCTTCTTCGGAGCCGGCGCGATGCCCAGGAGCGGCACGAACGCCTCCGCATCCTTCTCGCCGAGGACGTGCTTGCGATACAGCTTCATCATCTCCTGGTTTTTCGGATCCTGGTTTTTCGGATCAACGGCCTTCGCATCGGGCGCCGTGCCCGCGAGCTTCGCGTCGCGCGCGCGCGTCTTCTCTTCCCGCGCCGTCTTGGCGATGCCCAGGTCGTCGAGCGTGTGATTGCGTTCGGCGTGGACGTGCGCCTCGTTCAGGTTGAGCGAGTGCGCGGCGGAATCCATGCCCACCTTCTTGCCGCCGGCAAAGATCTCGTGCCGTCCATTCTCCTCGTACCACTTGGTGAGGGTCGCGGTCATGTGCATCTTCTCGATGATGTTCCGCCAGCCCACGCCCGTGTTGTACGCGCAGAAGCTGATCTCGCCTTCCTGCGTGGCGTACGGGATGATGCACTGCTCGGTGCGCCGGAAGTCGTAGTTCCACAGGTCCTGGAACCACATGCCGGCGATGAACAGGAAGTTCCAGCGGTCCTGGCGGCGCTTGGTGATGTCTTCGATGGTGCGCTCGCCCTTCACCGAACCGTACTTCACTTCGGCTTTCTTGGACGCGCCGAATGTCTTGTCGAACTTGCGCATCAGGTCGATCAAGCGGAAGTGCCGCGGCGACTTGTAGGGATCGTAGTTCCGCATCAGCGCCAGCGCCATCCCAACCACACTCAAGAACCGGCCGCGGCCGGCGTCGTTGACCTTGGCAATATCTTTTGCCAGCTGGTCGCCGTAGAGGAACTCGGTCACCGCCTTGGCTTCTTTCGTTTCCTTGTCGATCATCACCGCCATGCCCACACCGCAGTTGGGATGGCAGCCGCAGGAGAGCTGTCCCCAGTCGGCGGACGGGCCATGGATCAGGTCGGCCCAATCGCTGAAGGTGGACATGAACGAGATGGGGAACCAATCGCGCGCGGGCTCGCCCAGGCCAGTCTGCGTCTTCACGTCGTGCGCCAGGTGGCTCAGCGTGTAGCGCTGCGCCTGGCGACGCTCGTCGGTGATCTCCTCATCGCGTCCGGTGAACGACACCGGCTGGAACGAGAGGAAGCTGATCTTGCGCGGATTATCGAGGGCGAACTGGATGATGCGTCCCACCTGCTCGTTGTTGATGCCGTTCACGATGGTCGTGACCGGAACGATGTCCACGCCCGAGGAGTGCAGGTTCTCGATGGCGCGCAGCTTCACGTCGAACAGGTTGCCGACGGCGCGATGCGAATTCGCCGCGTTGCCGATGCCGTCGAACTGCAGATAGACGTAGCGCAAGCCGGCCTCAGCCGCCTGCTCGCAGAATTCTTTCGACTTCGCGAACTCGATGCCGTTAGTCGCCGCCTGCACCGAGTTGAAGCCCACCTTGCGCGCGTAGCGCACCGCGTCCAGGAAGTAAGGCGAGAGCGTGGGCTCACCGCCGGAGAACTGGACGCTCATCTGCCGCTTCGGCTTGATGGTGATGGCGTTGTCGAGCATGGTCTTGATCTCTTCCCAGCTCAACTCGTGGACGAACCCAACCTGGTTCGCGTCCATGAAGCACGGGTCGCACATCATGTTGCAGCGGTTGGTGAGGTCGATGGTCAAGACCGAGCCGCGTCCATGCTTTACGGTCGAGGTCCCGTGGTTGTGCAGCTTCTCATCGGCGTGCGCCGCGATGTCGCGTCCGGGGAAGACTTCCTCGAGATGGCGGAAGAAGTCGGTGTCCACCGCCATCACGTCTTCGAAGTGACCGTGCTTGGGGCAGTCCTTCACCATCAGGATCTCGCCGTTGCGCTCGATGATCTGCGCCTTGATCTCGCCCACTTTTTCGTTGAGCAGGATCTCGTGCGGCAGCTTGCCATCGAGGATCTGGTTGCGGATCTCAGGGACGCACTTCGGGCACAGCGAATCGGTCGTGCGCGGCCAGCCGAGCGGCGGCTTGGTCTTCTGCCACGACTTGAGCAGCGGCTTTTCCGACCACTTCGGCGTGAACGCCGGCGCCGGCGCAATGCGGTTCATCCGCTCGAACACCGCCCAAGCGCCCTTCGCGCTGAGCGTGATTGCTTTCTCCACATACTTGATCGGCTTGTGCATCGCTCTGTGCTCTCCTGATGGCGGCCATGCCGCCGAATGCAACAGTCTTACTAAGTCGTTGAATACACGTATGGCTATGGACAAAGCTAAGGCACCATCTACCCACCCCCAAGCCGGAAAGCATGAATGGGGGTTATGAGGGATTAAACGGTAGGAATCGGCAGTGAATGGTAGGCCATATGATGGGCTAAAGCATTGAAAATACGAGAGTAGAACCATCGTCCGTCCGCAATCTCCTTTTCTTGGAAGTGTCAATGCTGAGGAACCGAGGGGCCCGCGCATTCTCCAGCCGGGGTATCGGAGACGAAGCATCTCAGGTCTGTCCGAGAGAACCTGAGATACTTCGTCGCTACTCGGCCGCTGGAGAGAACGCGGCCTCGCTGACGCTTCTCAGCATGACCATTCATTTGGGTTCTCGGTCTCTCAGCATGACCATTCATTTGGGCTCTCGGTCTCTCAGCATGACCATTCATCTGGGCTCTCGGTCTCTCAGCACGACCCGCCGTTACTTGTTGTCCGCCGCTTCCGTTACGGGCGTCTCGCCGCGAACGAAGCGGACGAGGTCGACGCAGCGGGAGAACGTCTCGTCGGCGAGTTCGGGCGGAGCGTTGAGGTGGCTGAAGATGCGGTATCCCAGGCCTTCGGCGGCGAGAGGACGCGTTTCCTCTTCCACTTCCGGCGCGATCGGCATCTCGTTGCCGAGACGCCGCAGGTTCATGCTCGCGACCTGGAGTCCGTAGAGGATGAGCGCGGCGGACTTGGTCTCGATAGTCTGGCTCTGGAGCTGGCGGATGACGCGTCCGACCTCAAGCTGGATGCTGGCCGCGTCCTCGGGGACGCCGGTGGTGGGGAAAGCAGCGCCTTCGTAGTCGCCGTAGTGGAACATGCACCAGTTGCTGCCGGTGCGGGCAGGGGCCGCGCAATGCTGTCCGTTGATGCGGACGTGCTGGCAGCGCGGCGCCGCGGCGGCGGCCTTGATCAGGTTCTGGGTGGCGGTGGCTCGGGAAGCTGACATTGGGTTACCCCCTCCCCCCGGGGTTTCGGAGGGCTTTCTGTGTGGATTCAGCGTTTTACGGATTGGGTAACCCAATGGCGGATCGGGTTACCCAATGCGTCCGTTCGGGGCCGGTTATTGGCGCGATTTGGCATGGCGAACATAAGGTGAAAGCATCTTAGGACGATAGGAAACTGCTTGTCAATGACAAAGATTGTCGTATTGCTGGGAGATATTGTGAAGGATTCCGCAGGGGACGTTATGTCTTCTCGCGGTAGAAGACAACGCAAGGCCTGGTGGTCGCAAAGCCGAGCTTGTCCTGTCGCTTAGAGAATACTGAGTCGGGATCGTACCCGAAGCGACGGAATGCCTCAGCGCGAAGCAGCCAGGAGAAACAAGGGAACTCGTCGCACATCGCATTCGCGATGGGGTGAACGGCGACCAGCCCGGCGCTCTGCGTGAAATGGTCGCAGTGCTTTACGGCATGCATTGTGGCGTCCTTGCCGACGTAAGGAAATTTTCCGGAATACAGATGGTGGACAGTCCAGCCTTGGGTGCTGCCGTAGCGATCGGGCCGTGGCCCGCCGGCGTAGGCGAATGCCGCCTTCGCCGGGCCATTCGCACGGCTGTCCAGCCGCACGTGGTGCTCCTTGGCGAATGCGCGGATAGGGTCGGGGAACGCGTGATAACGCTGTTTTCCCGGGGGCTTGCGACGATCACATCCCTGCCAGAGCAGTACGGCCTGCTCGGGCCATGAGACAAACTCGTCGAGATGAGTGAAGACGTGGCGCAGTAGTTTTCGGGCGGCAACTGGTTTGACGTAGCGAAGCTCGCGGGCAAACCAGCGCTTCAGGTTCTTCGCTGGTACGGGATGGACCAGCGCGTTCCGTGATGCGACGTTGTAGGGCATAGCTGGGGAAGTATAGGACGGCGCTGCGCGTTGCTGAGCGCGGGCCTGCGGCAGCGTGGTAGCTCGCTACGCTCGCGGTGTTGGGAACTTGTCGCTTCGCGAGTCAGGGCTGAACGCCCTGACCTACGAGCCGTGCCCTGATACGAATCCCACACCAGCAAAACCGCCTTGTGTGGGGCACCCGGCGGGCCAAGCCAGCTAGCTTGCTGCCGCAGGCTCCGCAAGCGGGACCGAGAAATGGTGAGGCCCGTTTTTGTTCTGAATTCAGAACACCCGTTTGTAAATCCACGATTTCCACCGCAAGAGATGGCTAGTTGCCGCGTTTGTTATTGACTGCGCTCTGCACTGATGGTTTTATTGCACCAGCTCAGCGACCCTGCTGCGACCCGATGGGAGAGTTAAAGATGTCTTTCGAAGAGGCGCTCGCGATTGCTTCCAGAGACGACGGCTTCCGTGCGACGGTGTACGCGATGAACACGTTGCTCATCCACAAAGGCGTATACAGCCAGGAAGAGTTCCAGACGGCTTTCGTTGAATGGGTGAGCAAAGAGCTGAAGCGCAACCAATCTCCCAAAGACCATCCGGCCGCTAAGCTCTGCCCGGCTTAGTTGGAGCGGGATGCTGGCACTCAGGCTTCCTACCGCAGTGCATTCCCTTGTCGCACGCCCAGCATAGGCACTCGCACGGCGGTGCTGGCTTGGGCCCGTCCATCTTTTTTCGCTTCCAGATCAAAAGGCTACCTCCGCGCTTAAGAGCTGACTACCCGCCGGGGCCCTGGTCTCTGGAACAGTAACTGCTGATGTGATAACGCAATTTGTGCACCTAGTGAATAACTCTATGCAGAGTGCGGCTTAACACAAGTATTTCGCAAGGAAGATTGTGGGAAACGCTGTGGATTTCCGCGAAATCTGTGGAAGGCTGGGGATAAAGAAGGGCGAAAGTTGCACATATTGCAGGGCAATCAACAAGAAATGGTGCCGGGTGCCCCACACAAGCCGGTTTTGCCGGCTGCCGGGTGCCCCACACAAGCTGGTTTTGGGCCGGGTGCCCACGTCAATGAGGGTGCCCCCCACACAAGCCGGTTTTGCTGGTGTGGGTCCGGCTAAGTCTTTTTCATCGCGCTCCGCGTTAACTGCGCGCGGGCCCCGCGGGGCGGGGCAGCGCGGAAAGAATCTTCATTTTCTCTTTCCCAGGGCTTCCGCCCTGGGCTATTGCTCGGCCGTGGCGGCCTCGCTTTCCGCCCGCTGAAGCGGGCTGGATCCATCCGCTCCGGGCCGGGTGGCCCACGTCAATGAGGGTGCCACAAACAAGCCGGTTTTGCTGGTGTGGGTCCGGCTAAGTCTTTTTTTCATCGCGCTCCACTTCGTTGCGCGCGAGCCTGCGGCAGCGCGGAAGGATATGAAGCGCGTTTGTCTACGCGAGCCTGAAGGCCCGCTCTTCCACCGATAAGGTCCCTACTGCTTAGGCCGCTACTGCTTCCCGGTGAACTCGGCCAGCTTCCGCAACCTGACCGTCTGGTCATTGGCGGCGTCCTGCCGCAGCCATCCCAGGTGTCCGGCGCCATAGATCACCAGGATCCGCTCGTTCGGCGATTCCACCAGCTTCACGATATTGGAGTAGATGCGGATGTTCCTCTGATACCAGGCGGCCAGCAGGTCAGGCCCGGCATATTCCCAGGGTTCGCCGTAGGGGACGAAGTCGAAATACTCGGCCATGGCTTGCGCTGCCATCGCGTCGGAGTTCATGTACGCCAGCGTTTCGAGCACCGTATGCGAGCGCAGGAAATCACCCTCCGCCTTCACTCGCGTGCCCACGCGCGCTTGCATCTTGTCGAACTCGGCGGCGCGGCCGTTGGCCTTCGCGTAATTGATCGCCCGCAGCAGCGGGAAGTCGCCATCCACATCAACGGGATAAATCGCCTTGTGGCCCAGCTCCTTGGCCAGGCGATATCCGATCTGGTCGATCTCGTTGCGCGAAAGCGTGTACTTCCCCGCAAGGTAGTCGGAATATTCTCGTCGCGCTCGCTTGCCCCCGACATCGTCTTCGATCGCGATCTTGGTGGGACGAAACCGCTGCAACACTTCCATCAGTTGCGCGATCTCTTGCTGACGTTTCGGCGATTGCACGTCGTCCGCTTGCAGGTTGAAGACATCGTGTCCGGGATTCGACATGTGATACGTCCCGAGGATCATGATCTCGGGGCGCGTGGCCTCGGGACGAGCGTCCGATTGCGCCCAGGAAGCCGAAGACGCTGTCGCTATCGCCATCGTCCCAAGCAAGACGAAAATCTTCCTCATATAGCCTCCGCTCTATGTGCGTGCTTCTCCCTGGTAGACGCACCACCACAGGGCTGGTTATCCGGTTATCCGGTCTTCAGCGAAAGGAAGGTTCTTCCGGCTCGGAGGCAGCCGTTCAGCGACCGCTGACGAACTCCACCGTGCTGGCGAATGCGCGTATCAGCGACCGGCGGACTTCCTTCGCGCTGCGCTGGATAGCGCTGTCGGTATGCTGGCTCGCCTGGTCGAGGGCCATCCCGGTCTTCTGCGGAGGCTGGGACGCGATGGCCACGGCCGTCTGGAATCCTGACATCGGCCGCGCGCCCACCGCGATCGACGTTCCCTCTCCTGATGAAAGCGCGGTCGAGCGCGCGGCCGAAAGCGCGTCGAGGTCCGCCGCCAGGAAGTCGCTCTTCTGCATCTTTGCGGATAGCTGCCACGACGCCGCGTTCGCCCAGCTCGCGCCGTTCATCGCGCGTCCCGGTTCGCCGAGGTTGATCACGAGCGCCGACGAATAGGTCAGGGCCTCGGGAACGTCGACACACTTGTCCGCTCGGCATCCCTGGCGGCATCGTGCTTGTTCCAGGTAGGAGGCGTGCTTGCCCTTCGATACCCAGACTCTTGGGCCGGCCGTCTCCGCCTGCAAGGATGATGCGGTGTGGATCCGGCTCGCGTCGCACACCGTCGCTTCATGAGCGGACGAGTACCAGTACAGCGCTGTCCAATCGTTGGCCGCGGTGGAGTCGCCGCGCTCCCTCTCCAGCAGTACGGAGACACGCTCGGCATCGAGCGGATGGCCACGCTGTCCGCAGTCACGCGCCCAGAGGTGAAAGTAGTGGACCTCGATCATGCCGCCGCTTACCACACCCCCGCTTATCCCACCAACGCTTCCCGTTCCCTGCGCGAGAGATGCTTGGCCCGGGGATACTTGCCCATAGATCGTGCCCTCGGTATGCGGCAGCGGTGTGGGCGCAAGAGTATCGGGCGCAAAAGCGGTCGGGGCATTCGCGCAGTCGTCTTTGGAGAACAGGAAGGTGGGCTGGAAGCGCTGCAGGATCGCCTGCTCAAAGTCATCGCTCAAGCCATCGCCATCGGAATCTTTATTTCCAGCACCGGGGATTCCACCGGGGGCATTGGTTTGAGCCACGGCGGTTTGAGCCACGGCGGTTTGAGCCGCGGCGGTTTGAGCCGCGGCCGCCACGACCATCAACACTAGGAGTAGAAACGCGACACTTGCCAGGCGCCTGCAGTAGGCCATGGGCAAGTAGACCATGGGCAAGTAGACCATGGGCAGAGTCTATCTCGGAACGTGATCCCTGTGCGTCCGGCGCGCGTCGCGACAGAAAAAAGCCGGATGCCTCGGCGTGCACAGCACACACCCAAGACACCCGGCCTGATGAGCAAGTCGCGACTACAAAAGAGAAAACGTCTACGCCACGCCTTCCTTCGACTGCGGCGCCGAGCTGGCCCGCTTCGCGCCCGCGAGGAAGCTGAGCAACTCGGCGTTTACCTCCTCGGCGTGCGTCCAGTTAATGGCGTGCGGCCCGTCTTTGATGGTGTGCAGGCGCGCCCCCTTGACCAGTTTCGCCGTCCGCGCGCCGGAAGCCGCGAGCGGCACGATGCGATCCGCTTCGCCGTGGATCACCAGCGTGGGCACGTCGATCTTCGCGAGGTCAGCGCGGAAGTCCTCGCCCCATGTCGCCACGCACGCCAGGCTCGCGATCGCCGACGATCCCGCGGCCACGTTCCAGCTTGCGCGTACCGCATCTTCGCTGATGCGTTTGCCGTTCTGGTCGTTCATGAGCAGATCGGTGTTGAAAAAGTTCTTGAAGAACTCGCTGAAGAAGGCATAGCGGTCGGCCTTGATGGCCTTCTCGATGCCCGCGAAGACCGCCCCGTCCACGCCTTCAGGATTGTCCGCCGTCTTGAGCAGGAACGGCGGCACGCCGCCCATGATCACCGCGCGGCTCACTGCTTTCGTCCCATATTTACCGATGTAGCGCGCCACCTCGCCACCGCCCATGGAGAACCCAACCAGCGTGGCGTCGTGCAGCTCGAGGTGATGGATGAGGTGGTGCAGGTCGGCGGCGAAAGTATCGTAGTTGTAGCCCGTGGTCGGCTGGCTCGATTTGCCAAAGCCGCGCCGGTCATAGGTGATCACGCGGTGGCCGGCGGCGAGCAGTTCGGGGATCTGCTTCTCCCACGACGTGCCGCTGAGCGGATATCCGTGGATGAGCACCACCGGCTTGCCGGAGCCGTGGTCCTCGTAATGAAGATCGATGTTGCTCGAGTTTTCTTTTCCAACCGTGACGTGCGGCATGGAGCTCTCCTTCTTTTGGTGCGCTGTGAGCTGGGTTGAGGGGATGTGGGATGCGGTGGCGACGAGGTGGTTAGAATCTTACGCCTAGTTTGAGATAAAAGTTCAGATTGAGCGGCTATCCCCGGAGGGGCAGAAAGCTTTTGCGCGCGCCTTAGGGTTCCTTTCGGTGAGCCGAGCGGCGGCAGGATGCCGCCACTACAGCCGGCGGGACGCCGGCGCTACTTTTTCATATCCTGCACACGCCACTACCGGCAGCCGCGGATACTTCGGGAAGGCCGCATCCGTTGCCGACAGGCTGCACATATAGAAGATAGAACCACGGTCAGACGCGATGCGACGCATGTGCCGGCAGTCGGCGCACAGTCCGGCGCTCTCGCGGTCCTGGTCGCGCTCTGAGGTTTCCGTCTTCAACCCGGACATTCTACGAGGACGACCGCAGGCCCGGCTATTTGGCTTCGGGGACGATGCTAGGCTGCGAACCGGTGCGCCAATTGAGGGCCTCGACCTCGCGCCGGCTGACCTTACGTCTGACGAACAGGCGCTTGACGTCGGGCCAGAACTCGCGCAGCACGTTCGCGCCCGCCGCGCCGCCCAATCCATTCACCGCGCGGTTGGCGGTGCGGCGCATGCCGCGCGATTCGGGAGGATAGTACGCGTTGGCGATCGAGGCTGAGACCACCGTGCCCAGCACCTGCGAGTAATTGAACGCGGGATCGCCGTCGTCATCGACCGTGTTCACCACCTGCGACGCCGCGCCGAACAGCCGTGATAGGAATGGTTCCCGGCCATTGCGCTTGAAGCGCGGATCCTGGCGCGCCATCACCGGGATAAGGAACTTGGTGAAGAAAGCGCTGGTCTCGGAATCCGCCAACGCCGCGCCGTAACGCTTGCCGTATCCCGCCCATCCCCGATTGAAGCCAGGGCTTGAGTTCGTGGCCTGCGCGAGTCCGGCGGAAACGCCGGCGGCAGCAAAGGTGAAGGGCGAGTTGGTGTGCTCCACGAAGACATGGAACTTGTCCTGGGCGGTGAGGCGATGCGGCTCGCCCGGGACCGCATCGAGCTGCGAGCGGAAGCGCTGCCGTCCTGCCTCTTGCTGCGTGGTGGATAGAGCCGCGGGAAGCGGCCCGCTCTGTGCGTCACGGGAAGAAGAATCGCGCGAAGAAGAGAATGCGGATGGCGCCTCCGGCAGCGCATCAGCGCGAGCAGAGCCCTGCGCCGCCGTTAAGGTGGCGGTGAGCAGCAATACCGGAATGGCACCCCAGGAAAACATAACCCATAGTCCCTATGTATTAGAAGATAAACCCCCAGCGAAAGGTTGGCTGTGCAAAAGGAATCAGCCTGGGAACGCACCGCGGCGGTGGGGCCGGTTTGCACAGCAGGTTCCGAGTGGTTGCCAGCCGCGAGCGGGCGGAGCATAATCCGACTCGCCTGGCTCTTCGTCTAAAAGAAGGTGGATCATGACCGACAAACGCTTCGAGAGCGCGGGCCGCAAAGTGGATGCCGCGTTCGATACCGCCGCCGAACGCATCCAGAAGGAGCTCGCCGAGGCGGTGGAGTACGTGAACGACGAGGTCGTCCCCAAGGTGCGCAAGGGCTCGACCGAGGCGCTTCGCGTCGCCGCGAAGAAACTGGCCAAGCTCGCCGACTACATGGAAAAGCAGAAGCGCGGGTGAGGAACGTCTTTCGTTTACGGCCCCCGCGGCTCCCGGCCCTGCTCTTCGCGCTCGCGCTTGTCCTCATCTTGCTGACGGGTTGTGGCGGAAAGAAACGCAACTCCTCCGCGCGACACATTCCCACGCCGCCTCCGACCATCGCCACGGGTTCACGCCCCGCGCCGAAACCTTCGCCGCGCAGTGACGACGATCAGCCCCACGGCAAGATCCTCTACAGCGAGACCGGAATCGCCAGCTGGTACGGGCCGCCGTATCACAACCGCAAAGCGGCGAACGGCGAGATCTACGACATGCAGCAGCCCACCGCGGCCCATCGCACGCTTCCCTTCGGCTCACTGGTGCGGGTGACCAACGTCGCGACCGGCGCTTCGACCATCGTGCGCATCAACGATCGCGGACCGTTCATCACCGGCCGCGTGATCGACCTCTCCCTCGCCGCCGCGAAAGCTATCGACGTGTGGCGTCCGGGCGTCGCGCTGGTGCGGCTCGACGTGCTCGAGGCGCCGGCGGATATCCGCAGCGGTGGGCGCTGGTGCGTGCAGATCGGCGCCTTCGACGATGCCGACACAGCGACCGAGCTCAAGCAGAAGCTGATGCGCCGTTACGCTTCGGCGAAGGTCATACAGTTCAGCGGACCGACGGGTGAGTGGGTGCGCGTCCGCGTGCCGCAGGATGACAAACACCAGGCGGAAGAGGTGGCAGACGCTACGCATACCTCCGCGCCGGTGTGGCTCGTGCGCATGGACTGAACCTCAGGTCAAACCAAAACAGGAGGAGGGGAGGATAGGAGGAGGTTCTTTCCGTTTTCTTCTTTCCGTTTTCTTCTTTCCGTTTTCTTTCTCCTCTTCTCCTCTTTATCCTCCCTTCCTCCCTTCCTCCTGTTTGGGTTTGATCTCCAGGTTTAGAATCGGCGCTATGGCTGATTGCCTGTTCTGCAAGATCGTCGCCGGCCAGATCCCCGCCAAGAAGGTCTACGAAGACGAGCGCGTCTTTGCCTTCGAAGACATCAATCCGCAAGCGCCCACGCACCTGCTCATCGTCCCCAAGCAACACATGGTCGGATTGAAGGAAGCGAAGCCGGAAGATGCCGAGATCCTCGGCTACTGCCAGCTCACCGCGGCGAAGCTCGCGCGCGAACGCGGCATCGAGCAGGGATATCGCACCGTGTACAACGTGGGTCCGGGCGCGGGACAGAGCGTCTTCCATCTCCACCTGCATCTACTGGGTGGAAGAGCGCTGCGGTGGCCGCCGGGCTAGTACTCAGTACCCGGTACCCAGTACCCAGAAGGTCGGCAGACAAAGAACCAAGAAGGAATCGGGAGATCGGTGGATCGAGTGATCTCGTGATCGGAAGGTTAAAGGCCGCAGGGGGCGGTCGTTGGTTCTTTGTCTTTCGTCTTTAACCAAAAAAGCAAAAGGCCCAGCAGCGACGCCGGCCTTCTGGGTACTGGGCACCGAGTACTGGGTACTACTACTGAGTGCCCGAGCCCAGGCCGAACTGCGATTGAGGTTCATCGAGATCGTCGGGCGCGCCGTGCCGGCGGAGTATCTGCGGCAGGTGCTGCGAGAAGGCGGAGCGTGGCATCACGCTATCGCATCCTGCTTCCTGCGCCTTGAGCTTCAAGTCGCCCTGCACGTGCGAGACGAATCCCACGATGGAGGTACCGCGCTTGAACTTCGCGCGCAGCTTCGGGATCGACTGTAGCGGCTTGGCATTGACATTGTTCAGGTCGAAGACGATGAGCGAGGGCGCTTCCCCGGCGCGCTGCTCCACTTTCTCGAGCAGCTCCTCCACCGTCTTCACGAACTCGAGTTTCACGTTGAGCTTGCGCGCGGTGTCTTGCATCTTGGTCACGAAGAACAGATCTTCGATGAAGGCGTAGATGCGGGTGGTGGCGTCTTCGCGCAGCGGGAGCGGGTCGATCGCGGGCGCGTTGAAGAACTGTTGGGGACGGTTGGACTGGTTGCTGTAGCGGCCCTGCGGGCGGGAGTTCGAGTTACCGTTGCCCTCGCCCTGATTCTGGCGATAGCTGTGGTCCATGGGTCCGACGAATGCCGGCTGGCCGCCGCCGCCGCGCCGGCTGCGATTGCGGCGGTTGCGTCCACCGCCTCCGCCACCCGGCTGGCCGCCGCCACGGGGTTGGGCGCCCTGACCACCTTGGTGCTGGCCACCGCCGCCCCCGGGCTGGCCACCACCCATCGGTTGGCCGCCGTCCATAGGCTGGCCGCCATTCGCGCCGCGGTTATGCTGCTTGCCGCCATGCCGCCGGCGGCGCCTGCGCCCGCCGCCTCCGCCATGCGGAGGCTGGTTCTGTCCTTGATTCATGTGGTTGTACTATTCCCTGCTTTTTGGCTGGGCGCAGCCGGCTTGGCGCCGGGCGCCCCGCAAAAGTTCTGGCTGAAAGTCCTGAGTCTCTTTGCTGCTGCTCCCGCCAAGTACACGCCGGGCTGGACGTGGGTGGTACTGGCCGGCTGGAAGCTGAACTGCCTGGTTCGTCCGTTGGCGCCTGAACTGAGAGCGCACGGTACGCAAGCTCGCACCAGAGTGTGCGGCCATTTCAGGAGGACAACGAAATCTTAAACGGGACGGGCCAGCGGCGCAAGTCCTAATTGTTTGGGATGTGGCGCGGCCACCCCCGGATGTCCAATGTCCCATCCGGGCAGGCTGGGAAGCACAAGCATGAAGAGGCACAAGAATAGGGGCGCTCGAGCCTGCGGCGGCTGCCCAGCCGGGGGGAGGGCAGCAGAAGACGGGAGAGCATTAAGGTGGGATAGCCGCAGAAAAAGACTCGCCGTCCCGCCAAGGTTCATGCTCTGATGAGGGGGATGCGATCCGACTTCCTGGTCGAACTCGGCCCCGAGGACGACGCGCTCGAGCTGCCGTGGGCGTCTGCGGACGGCACGCAGCGCTATTACGACTTGAAGCGCCGTCCGGAGCTGCTGCTCGAGGTGCGTGAGGCGCACGATAACCGCGAACTGGGCGAGTTCCTGGTCACGGTGAATTCGAGTGTCTCGCTGCTGGAGACGGCGAAGTGCGATACCTGGATAGCGAACGAACTCGCCGAAGCAGAGCAGATCTACGGCGCGGCATGGAAGTTCGGCTCCTACATCGACCTGATCTTCACCCGGCGCGAGGCGCGCTTCCAGTTCGAGGAGCATGAGGCGTTCGCCGAACGCCTGGCCAAGCTGCTGCAGCGCGCGCCGGAGATATCGGCGGCAGCGGAGTTCATCGTGCGCCGCTGCTACTACCACCGTGAGAGTGATGCCGAGGCCAACGCCGGCGGCGGCGAGCGAGACTCCGACGCCGGGTACTACTTCACTTTCTATCTCTCCGGCTACGGCGACGACGAAGATGAAGCTCGGCGGCGCTGGAACGTGGGGCTGAAGCTGGTGGAGAACGCGCTCGTCCAACTCTCCGCGCAACACAAGAAAGAACACCAACGGTCGTCGTAGGAAAGTAGTGGCGGCGCCCGGCAGGACTGTGGCGCACGCCGGCAAGCAGTGGCGCGCCCGGCAGGACTCGAACCTGCAACCACGGGATTAGAAATCCCGTGCTCTATCCATTGAGCTACGGGCGCGTTTGACTATTGTAAGGTGCGTCTTCTTTTATTTTCTTATTCTCTGAGGAAGCAGTGCTGGTCTTTCTCGGCGACGCCGGCGGGCATCACTTGTCCCTGGACGAGCTGCTTCTGGTTCACTTTCAGGACGTCCGCAGCCCTCCACAGTGGGAACTCGAACTCGCGCTCCTGGTCGAGCCGCCGGACGCGCAGGCGCATCTTCGCCGGCGTGGCGCTGGAGAAGCGTTTCTCCAGCTCTTCGGCGGAGAGGCCTTTGACATCCTTGCCATTGACGGCGAGGACCACGTCGCCCCAGTGGACGCCGGCGTGCGTGGCGGGGCCATCCTCCATCCCGGCGACGATGACCTCCGCCGGCAGCTGCAGCAGCAGGACTTCAAGACCCGGATAGTAGAGCGCCGGGTCGGCGGGGTAGTGCGAGGCAAGGAAGACGCGACCCGCGATGCGCGCAGGGTCGAACTCCACCAATCGCTTGATCTCCGGTTCGGTCATGTCGGCGGGGACCACGTAACCACCTTGGACAAGCTTGCGTCCTTCCCGGGTAAGCACGTCGGCGAAGGGCTCGCGGCCGACATCGTAAGAGTGCTTGCCGTCGGCGCGTGCCACCTCGATGCGCACCGGCTTGAGCTTGTCGGATTGAACCTTGCTCATGTCGGCCAACGTCGCGATGGGTACGCCGTCGATAGCGGCGATAACGTCGCCGGCCTTGAGCCCTGCTTTCTCCGCCGGGCTCTTCGGGGTGACGTGGCCGATGAAGACCGGACACTCCGGCTTGGGATTCACGAAGTCCACGCCGATCACGAACTCCGGCGGCTGCTGCGCGCTCGCGAGCGGCGCACACAGCACGGCCATCGCACCAGCGATGATCAAGGCAGTGGCCGCGAAGGCTGCCTGCACGGACCTCGTACTCATCCTCATCCTCATCCAAGTCATGCTGCCATTATCGCCGCAGGGCGGTGCCGAGCGCTACGCCGCGAAAATCTGATACAAAAGACAGTCGCCTATGCTCAGCCCTGCCCATCGTCATTCCGGCGTCGCCGGTCGCATCGCCGGCCGGAGCGCGCGTTGCTGAGAGCGCTCTTCATCGGGCTTTCCGAAAGCAAGGCGCTGCGGCGCATGGCGGAGAAATCTGCCCTCGGACGCCGGATGTCCGCCCGGTTCGTCGCCGGCATGCAGGTGGACGACGTGCTGCGCGCCGCGCGCGCGGTCAACCAGCTGGGCATGTCCGTCTCGGTGGACAACCTGGGCGAGAACGTCACCAACGCCGAGGAAGCCAAGCATTCAGCCGCGCTCTACCACGAGCTGCTCGACCGCATCACCGAGCAGAAGCTCGACGCCAACGTGAGCATGAAGCTCACCCACATGGGACTCGACGTCGACGAGCAGCTCGCTTACGGCATCGCGACCGAACTGGTCGCGCACGCCGCGCGCGTAAAGAATTTCGTCCGCGTGGACATGGAAGGCTCGCCCTACACGCAGCGCACGCTCGACTTCGTCCACCGGCTGCATGCCGAGACCGCAGGCCACGATCCGAAAACCAGCGCGGTCGGCGCGGTCATCCAGGCCTATCTGCATCGCAGCGAGAAAGATGTGGAAGGCCTGCTGGCCGAGCGCACACGCATTCGGCTATGCAAGGGCGCGTACCGAGAGCCGGCCGGGATCGCGTTCCAGAAAAAGTCCGAGGTGGACGCGAACTACGTGAAGCTGATGAAGCTGCTGCTCAAGAGCGGCGTCTACCACGGCATCGCCACGCACGACGAGAAGATGATCGCCGCGACCAAAGAGTTCGCGCACGCGGAGAAGATCGCGCCCGAGGCGTTCGAATTCCAGATGCTCTACGGCATCCGCCGCGACCTGCAACAGCAACTGGTGCGCGAAGGCTGGCGGATGCGGGTGTATATACCGTTCGGCAGCGAGTGGTATCCGTACTTCATGCGGCGATTGGCGGAGCGTCCCGCGAACGTCTTCTTCGTCGCGAAGAATATCTTCCGAGACTAGGCAGGCTACGCCGCAGTCGCACGCAGCCGGGCGACCTTCTTGCGGCGTTTTCTGGAGGCGATGCACAGGTCGTACTGCGCCTGCATGCCAGCCCACAGCTCGGGTGTGGTGCCAAGCGCATCCGCCAGTCGCAACGCCATCTCGGCAGATATCCCCGTGCTGCCGTTCAAGATGCGCGACAAAGCCGCGCGTGTGACCCGCAAATGCCGTGCCGCGCGCGTGACGGTCACTTCGCCGAGATACTCGCGCAGCACCTCGCCGGGATGGGGTGGATCGAACATTCGCATAAACACCTCAGTGGTAATCCTGATAGTCCACCAGCACGGCATCTTCCCCTTCGAAGGCGAAGGTCAGCCGCCAGTTCCCGCTCACGTCGACCGGCCAGTGGCCATGCAGATTTCCCCGCAGCGGACGCAGTCGCCATCCGGATGCGTTCATATCCTGCGGACGCTTCGCATTGTCGAGCGCAAACAGCTGCTTCCGCAGCTTCTCGGCGTGTTGCGGCCGGATGCCGCGCCTCGAACCGGTACGAAAGAACTGCTCCACACCCTGATGGCGGAAGCTCCGGATCATCCGTATAGTGTATAGCATCACTATACGGAACTCGTCAACGACAAAGACGAGATTGAGCCAAGGGTGTTTACACTGCTAGCGATGCAAACCGAGTCTTCTCCTCGCGTCGTCATCGTCGGAGGCGGCTTTGGCGGGCTCTACGCCGCGCAGGCGCTGCGCAACGCGCCCGTCGCCGTCACGCTCATCGACCGCAAGAACCATCACAGCTTCCAACCTCTGCTCTACCAGGTCGCGACCGCGGGGCTCTCGCCCGGGGACATCGCCAAGCCCATCCGCGAGATCCTGCGCCACCAGAAGAATGCCGAGGTCCTGATGGCAGCGGTCACCGGCTTCGACCTTGCGCGCAAACAAGTCACGCTCACCGGCGGCGAGCATCCCTATGACTACCTCATCATTGCCGCGGGTGCGCGGCACTCTTACTTCGGGCACGACGATTGGGAGAAGTTCGCGCCCGGGCTCAAGACGCTGGAAGACGCGCTGGAGATGCGTCGCCGCATCCTCACCGCATTCGAGAAGGCGGAGCTCGAGGCGGATGTCGCCGGCGCGCAGGGGCCGCTGAACTTTGTGATCATCGGCGCCGGCCCGACCGGGGTGGAACTGGCGGGCGCGCTCGCCGAGGTAGCGGGCAAATCGCTGGCCCGCGACTTCCGCCGCATCGATCCCTCGAAGGCGCGCATCCTGCTGCTCGAAGGCGGGCCGCACGTGCTGCCCAGTTATCCCGAGGACCTATCGCGCAGCGCGGAAGAACAGTTGCGCGCGCTCGGCGTCGAGGTGCGGACGGGCGCGCAGGTCACCCGCGTAGAAGCCGACGCCGTATTCATCGGGAAGGACGAAGAACGCCTGCCGGCGGCGGTGGTGCTCTGGGCCGCGGGCGTACAAGCTTCGCCGTTGGGAAAACTGCTGGGCGTGCCCACCGACCACTGCGGACGCGTGGTGGTCGGTCCTGACCTCTCGCTCCCCGGACATCCCGACGTCTTCGTGATCGGTGACCTGGCGTCGATCAAGCGAGCGGACGGACATCCCGTGCCGGGCGTGGCGCCGGCCGCCATCCAGATGGGAAGGTGGACGGCGAAGAACATCATCCGCGATCTCGAGCACAAGCCGCGACGCGACTTTGAGTACGTGGACAAGGGGAGCCTGGCTACCATCGGACGCGCCGCCGCCGTCGCCGAATTCGGCAAAGTGCACATCTCCGGCATCGTCGCATGGGTGGCGTGGCTGGTCATCCATCTCTTCTCCCTCATCGGCTTCCGCAATCGCGCGATGGTGATGACGGAGTGGGCATGGAGCTACGTGACCTTCCAGAAAGCCGCGCGCCTTATCACCGACCCGAAGTAGGTCACACGTCGCAAGTCAAACCACAACAGGGGGAGGGGAGGACAGGAGGAAGTTCGTATTTTCTGTTTTGTGTTCTGTTTTGTTCTTTTAGCCTCGGTTTTTCCTCGCCTCCTCCCTTCCTCCTGTCTGGGTTTCCTGGGTCTCGCGGATGGACGATAATGATGGCGTGCGCAGCCACGCCGCCATCGCCGAATACTTCGCCGCGCTCGTGGGCCAGCAGGTCGAGGACGACAAGATCGACCTGCTGTGCGCCGCGCTGGCCATCGCGCGCCTCGAATACCCCGCGCTCGAGGTCAAGCCCTACATCGCCAAGGTGGACGCGCTCGCCGCGCGCGCAGCCGCGAAGATCGCCGAAGATCGCGCGGACGGCGTCGAGGCTGACGAAGACGTGACCATCGGTGCGCTCAATGAAGTCCTGTTCGAGGAAGAAGGTTTTCGCGGCAACATCGACGACTACTACGATCCGCGCAACTCGTTCGTGAACGATGTGCTCGATCGCAAGCTAGGCATCCCCATCACCCTCGCGCTGCTTTATATGGAGGTCGCGCGCCGCGTCGGCTTTCCCCTCTTCGGCATCGGCATGCCCGGCCACTTCCTGCTCAAGCATTACAACGCTGAGGGCCGCCAGTTGGTGCTCGATCCCTTTCACCAGGGACAACTGCTCACGCCGGAAGATTGCCAGGAGCGGCTTGACCAGATCTATGGCGGCGGCATGCGGCTCGCTCCCGAGATGCTCGTCGCCATCACGCGGCGCCAGATCCTGGTGCGCATGCTCTCCAACCTGAAGACCATCTATCTTTCGCGACGCGACCTGCGGCGCGCGCTGCCGGTGGTGGACCTGGTGCTGGCCATCTATCCACGCTCGGCGGAGGACGTGAAGCAGCGCGCGGTGCTGCGCTTCAATCTGGGACAGACGCGCGGCGCGCTCGCTGATTTCGATGACTACCTGAAGATGGCGCCCGAGGCTTCGGATGCCGATGAGATACGGCAGACGGCGCTGGCTATCCGGCGGCAGAACGCGCAGATGAACTGACTTTTACTCTCCGGCGTTTACTCTCCGGCGTTTACTCTCCGCGCGGCGGTTTGTTCTGCTGTTGCTGCTGCTGCTGCTCTTCCCGTTGGCGATACTCTCCGCGGCCTTCGTCGCGACGGTCGTGTTCACCAAACGACGGCGGCTGGAACGCCGACATCCCGCGCAGGATCTCGATCTCTGGCGCGGAAAAGTTCTGGCTGAAGCGCGGCGAGGCGAGCGCGCGCGCGCGCTCGTCTGGCGGCATCTCGCGCAGGCTCTTGAGCGCGCGATGCATCATGCGGCGGCGTTCTTCCGGCATTTGGCGGAACTGCTGGCTGTACTGCCGTAGCTTTTCTTTTTGCTCGGGCGCAAGGTGCTCGAACACTTCCATGCGCTCCATGATCTGCTGGCGACGCTCCGGCGGCAGACTATTGAACTGCTGCAACCGGTCGCGCAGCCGCTGCTGGCGCTCGGGCGGCAGTTGCTGGAACTGCGGATCGCTGGCCAGCGCCTGATTCTGTTGTTGCGGAGACATGCGTCCGTAGCGGCGCAGCCAGTCGCCGGCGTGCCCGCCCTGGTGTTGACGGCTGTGCCGGCCGCCTTCCACGTCGCCTTGCTCGCGCATGCGTTGGCGACGCTGTTGGCGGTTTTGGTCGGACTGCTGCTGCTGCTCGCCTCCACCTGCCGGCGGCGCCTGCGCGCCGGCGAAGGTCCCGAGCGCAAGCATCATCGCGCACAGCAGCGCGCATCCCATGGCCGCGCGCACCGTGGTCGCGCACACCGTGATGGACTTGAGGAAGCGCATGCTTACCGTTGCACCGCACTCTGCTGGCTGGCGGCCAGGTCGTCGAGCAGGTCGAAGTCTGCAAGCACGTCGGCATTCTTGTCCAGCGCTTGCAGGTCAGCCACCGCCGAACCTTCGGGCGGCGCAGCTTGCGCGCTGGAGATAGCCTGGGGCGTGGGCGCAGGCCCCATCCCGCCATCCGGGTTGCCGGTGAAATCATAGAACCCGATGCCGGCGGCGACGATGAGCGTCAAAGCCGCCGCAGCGAGCGGACGCAGCACGGCGGGGGTCTTGAACCAGCCCGGCTTCAGCAAGCCCATGAAACCGCGCGGCGCTTCATTCTGCGCTTCCTCGCGCATTCGGGCACGCAGCCGCGCATCGAAATACGGCGAGGGCTCGGGCGCGTGCCAGCCATCGAGCAACGCCATGGTCGAGCGCAACTCGGCAAGCTTCGCCGCGCACGCGCCGCAAGCGGCAAGGTGCTGGGCTTGCTCCGCGGCCGGCTCCGCCCTCGCGCCCTCGCTACCGGAGCGGGCCGCCAGGTCGAGCATCTGTTCCTGTATCTGTTCGCACTTCATAGTCTGTATCCCTTACGTTCTATAACCCTGAGACTCAGAGGAACTCTTTCAACTTCTCGCGCAGCGTCTCGTAGGCGCGAAAGAGAAGTGACTTCGTCGCCGACTCGCTCAGCTTGAGCACGCGGGCGATCTCGCGGTAATCCAATTCCTGATACTTGTGCATCACCACGGCCAGGCGCTGCCGTTCGGGCAGCTCTTCCACGTGCCGCCGGATAGCCGCCCAGCGTTCGCGGCGCAGGATATCCTGCTCCACGGTGGGCCGGGCGTCGGCGAGATCGAGCGTCTGGCCGGTCTCCTGGTCGGGCTCGTCGAGGCTGACGCCGGCTTTCTCGTTGCGGGAATCGCGCGCGTGATTCACCGCGAGATTCGTCGCGATGCGATACAGCCAGGTCGAGAACTTCGCTTCCGCCGCGTACGTTTGCCGCGAGCGATAGACGCGCAGGAAAGTCTCTTGTGCCAGCTCTTCCGCCACCCCCTGGTTTCGCGCCATGCGATACATGAAGCTGATGATCGGCCGCCGGAACTTCCCTACCAGGTGATCGAAGGCGGCATCGTCTCCCGCCTGTACCCGCAGCATGACGGCGGCGTCATCGAGCTCGGCATACGCCATGGGCGCGAGCGGACGTGTGCCCGCCCGGCTGCCGGCGCTGACCACACCCGCGCGGATCGCGATGCTGCTAGCATCCATGCCGCTCACATCGGTAGAAACCCCTTGCGCCCGCGAAAGTTGCGGGTCAGCAGCAGCCTCCGGCGCAACCGCCGGAGAGCGGTTTTCGCGGCCATTCTCGCGGCTGTCAGGACGGTGGGAAGGCATGGTAGAAGGCCCGATTTTACACCCCCGGCGCAGGAGCGATGAAGCCGCGGCGGAGGACTAGCCTAGAATCGAGTCCATGTTAAAGCAGCCCATGGCAGAGCAGCACAAGCCGCTGCGCGCGTCTCTCCTTGCGGTCCTGTTCCTGCTGCATGCCGCGCGTCCCTGGTTGCCGGCGACGCCGCCTGCCACGCCCGCCGCCGCAGGCGCGAGCGCCTGGGTGTTGACGTGGAGCGACGAATTCACCGGCAGCGACGGCTCTGCCCCCGACCCGGCAAAGTGGGTGCTCGAGACCGGCGGGAATGGGTGGGGAAACCAGGAACTGGAGTACTACACCGCCAGATCCCGGAACGTGCATCAGGAGAACGGGAATCTCGTCATCACCGCGCTCAAGGAACCGTACACCGGACCCGATGGCGTGACCCGCGGCTACACCTCGGCGCGGTTAAAGACCTTGGGCCTATTCACCCAGACCTACGGGCGCTTCGAAGCGAGGATCAAGGTCCCGGCGGGACAAGGCGTGTGGCCGGCGTTCTGGATGCTGGGGCAAGACATCGGCGCGGCGGGCTGGCCGGGGTGCGGCGAGATCGACATCATGGAAAATATCGGTTCTGAGCCAGCGAAGGTTCACGGAAGCTTGCACGGACCAGGCTACTCCGGCAACCGGGCGCTGACCGGCGTTCATACCCTGCCCTCCGGTCGTTTCAGCGATGCCTTCCACGTGTTCGCCGCCGAATGGCAGCCGAACGCGATACGGTTTTACGTGGATGGCGATCTTTACGAGACGCGCACGCCCGCCGACCTTCCGGCCGGAACGCGCTGGGTGTACGACCATCCCTTCTTTCTACTGCTGAACCTGGCGGTAGGCGGCGATTGGCCGGGCGCTCCTGACGACTCTACGGTTTTTCCGCAGACCATGGCCGTCGACTACGTGCGGGTGTACCGCGCTCGTTGAGAGGGAGATGGTGGGCGCTATAGGTTACCGGGGCCCCGCCTCGCAGGACTACAATCCGCCGCATGAACACATCACAAAGGCCGTTGGGTGTCACCCTGCTGTCGTTACTCTTTTTCCTTAACACGGCCGTGGGGGCGGTGATCGCCGCGTTCGCCTTCCGCGATCCTGCGTCGCCCGCGCGCATCATGGAAGCGATCAGCGCCGGCAGTCCGGGGCCGGCCCTCAGCAGAAGCGTGGGCAACGGCATGCCGTGGATCGCGGCGCTTGGAGCCGCAATGACGCTTGCGCTCGCCATCGGACTATGGCGACTCCGTCCGTGGGGGCGCATGGCGACTCTGGCTGTGATCGCCGCATCGCTCATCGCGGTGGTCTTGCTGCTCGTCACCCTGCAAGGGCAGTTGAGCCCGGTCTGGATGGGGATCGTGGCGCTGCGCTTCGTGGTGCTGGCATTCTTCGGATGGTATCTGCTGCGTCCGCAGGTCGCGGCCGCGTTCCGCTGAACCGTCCTCTCCCGATCCAAAGGGGGTGACCGCGATTCATGAAGCTTCATCCGGGAGAAGGTCCGGTTCGGGAGAGCCGTTCGGCAGCCGAGCCGGCTTGCGCAACGAGGTGAGCGCGATCACTAGATACAGCAAGCGGCGCTGCGCTCCAGCGGCGGGCGAAGGACCTCATCAGCAAAGATCAAGAAGAAGAATGGTGGGCGCTATAGGACTCGAACCTATGACTTCCACCGTGTGAGGATGGCACTCTACCGACTGAGTTAAGCGCCCACTTGACTTAACGGCGGAGGGTTGATTCTACCAGCAGACTAAAACTGCGCCAAGAACGCGACGATCTCGCGCTCGGCCCAGCGCCCGTCGTAACCATTCGGGTCGGCGAGAAAGGCGCAGTGTCCGCCATGCTCGCTCTCGATGTAGGTGATGTTGGGGTTGGCGAGGGCGAGGGCGCGCGTCTCCGCCGACACGCGGATGAACGGATCGTCGAGCGCGTGCAGGATCAGCGTGGGTATGGCGACACGGTCGAGGTACTGGGCCGAGGAACAGCGCTGGTAGTATTCGTCGGCATCGCCGAAGCCGGAGTAGGGTGCGGTGATCTGGTCGTCGAACTCGCGGATGGTGCGCACACCCCGAGTGCGGGTGGCGTCGTACCTCTCAGGATGCAGCGCCGCTTTGCGGTGGAAGCGCTGCTTCAACCGGCGCACGAAATGCCACTGGTAAGGGAGGTTCTGCGCTTCGCTGAGCGCATCGGCGGAGGCGGCCAGGTCCATCGAAGGCGAGACGGTGGCCACGGCCTTGAGTTGCGGCGGGGCGTCTTTGCCCCACGTTCCGGCGCGATAGAGCACGAGGTTGCCGCCCATCGAGTAGCCGACCATCGCTACGCGCTCGAGCTTCTCGGTGCGGATCAGTTCTTCCACCACCGCGCCTACATCCGCTCCCAGTCCGTTGTGATAGAGCGTGGGCGAAAGTGCCTCGGTGCCGCCGCATGTCCGCATGTTCATGCGGACCACGTTCATGCCTTCCGTCCACGCCTTCGAGCCGACGCCATACATGTATTGCGATTCGCTCGAGCCCTCGAGTCCGTGGACCACGATCACGGTGAAAGCGTGGGCGCGGTCCGGCTGCCAGTGGCAGTGGCACAGCACCTGGACCTCGGGCTCGACCTGGAACAGGCGCTTCTCCGGCGCGGGCAGCAGGTGCGGACGCGGCAGGTAGTTGCCCGCCAGCGTCTGCAGGTGGCCGGTCGCGAGGAAGCGGCGGGGGACGAAGGTGGATTTTCCGGAGGACATCCACCTCGATTCTAACAACTGGGGTCATAGGCCACTGGGATTCTAGACAAACGTGATTTACATTTCCCCGCTCGCCCTCCGGAATGAACGGCGGTATGATTCCTGCCAGCCCATTCCTATGCGCAAACGTCTTTTTTCTCTCGTGGCCTTAGCGGTATCTCTGGCGACTCTCGCGGCGCTGGCCGCGGCGCAGGCGACCTCGCCACTTGCTCAGGCAGACATCGATAAGCTGCTCTCCGGCGGCGTGAGTCCCGCGCGCGTGGCGACGCTGGTCGAGCAGCGTGGGCTCGACTTCGATCCCGACCAGAGCTATCTGCGCAACCTCGAGCTGCGCGATGAGAGCGGGAAACTCGGGGACGCGGTGCGCATTGCCGGACAAAAGCGCGTCCTCCCCCGGGCGCAAGCAAGCCTGAAGGCGCAGCGCTGGGCACAGGCGGAGCAGGATTACCGCGCCGCCATCGCCCTCGATCCCAATAGCGCCGCCGCGCACGCGGGCCTGGGCACCGCGCTGGTGCAGCAAGGCCGCGGCGAGGCGGCCGTGCCGGAGTTGGGACAGGCGCTCGCCCGCGATCCCAACAACGCGGTGGCGCATCGCGGCATGGGGATGGCGCTGGCGCAGCGCAAGGAGTACACCGGCGCGCTCGCCGAACTGGCCAAGGCCAAGCAGCTCGATCCCAACGATCCGGTCACGCACGTGGCCATCGGCGACGCGATGCTCGAGCAAGGCGATGCCAACGGCGCGATGACCGAATTCACCCAGGCGCAGTCACTCGATCCCAACCTGCAATCGGCGCGCCTCGGGATAGCCCGTGCCTTCGAGCGTAAAGGCGATCTTTCGGGCGCGGAGACGAACTACCGCTCGCTGCTCGCGCTCGACAGCAAGAATCCGCCCGCCAACTACGGCATGGGCGGGCTGATGGAGAAGAAGAAGAAGGACCAGGAAGCGCTCGACTTCTACCGCGTCGCTTACACCAGCGATCCCGGGAATGCGAAGTATCGCGAAGCGTACGAGCACATGGTCACCATCACGGTGAATGCCACGGTGAACGTGAACATCAATACGCCGCCGCCGCAGCCCGCCACCGGAACAGCGTTGCTCCACATCTATCGTCCGAGCCGGTACTTGGGCGGCGCTGGAACGTTCAACCTTACGGTCGATGGGCGTCCGGTTGCCAAGATGGGCAACGGACGGCACTTCACCATCCGCGTGCCCGTCGGCTCGCACTACCTCGCCGGCGATCACATGCAGAACTACACGCTGGTGGCGCAGGCGGGGCAGGAGTTTTACTTCTCCATCGAGATCGGGATGTTCCAGTGGTCCTACGCGCCGCGCGACCCGGTGCGCGGCGCGCGCGAGATGGCCGGGACGAAACCGATCGAGCCGAACCGCATCTATGACCGCGAGAACATCGTGGAAGCCGGCGGCGGCAGTGTGACGGTGACCCCGCAGGAGCAAAAACGAGCACTCAAGCCGAGGTAGCTCAGCGCGCGGGCCAGGTGGGCGCAGTCATGTAAAATGAGGTTGCAGCCACACGTGCGCAACCAATGTGGCGGATATAGTTCAGTGGTAGAACACCGGTCTGTGGCACCGGCTGTCGTGGGTTCGAATCCCACTATCCGCCCCAATTTCCCTTCCCTGAATCTCCTGTCCTGTCTTCAGCGTAGCTGTGCTTTGTTAGCTTCCAAAAAGCGCCGCAGCTCAGAGACGGAGATTGCCTCACCAATCATTACTTGAGTTGTCTTGTAGAACTGCTCTAGTACGATTGCTACGACTTGGGCTTCTGATAGATTTTTCGGCTGACCATTCGCGTCGGTCGCCGTATAGACCACGCCGGAGGGATTTTTCGCCAGAACCTCAATCGCATCCTTCACAATCCTCGGGTACAAGTGGAACTTGGCGACGACAACGCCCACGACGCGCCCATCATGCTCGGTCAATAGTGGCCCACCCGAGTTGCCAGGGTTAAACGCACCATTTACGACGATGTGCTTGACTCTCTTTCCATTCGACTCGTCTTCACTGTACCCAGCGACGTAACCAACGCTCAGCAATGGGGCAGGCCCATTGAAGATTAGTGGGTACCCCCAGGTAGAGACCGTGGTACCCAGCTTTGGATGTCGGTCGGTGCCGAGGGTGAGCCCGCCCTTCAATGGTACCGAGGGCTTTAAGGCGGCAAGATCCACATCGGCATCTGTCACCATTCCCGAGAACGTTACTCTGACACCACTCGACGTGATCCCGACAACCTGTCCTGCTGCGCAACCAGCGACTACATGATGGTTGGTTACGATGACGCCAGATCTAACCAGAAAACCTGTGCCCTTCAACCCTGTGGCGGAGCAAGCAATTAGCAGGACACTCTTGATGGCGGTCTTCTGTTGAGGAGCAGCCGCATCCAATGTCCACGTTGTGGCCAACGGGGTCTTGAAGTCCGTTGAGCTTTCTTGCGCCATACCTCGATTTGTACCAAAGATGCACGCAAGTAGGAACCACCCGAGTGCTCGAATTCTCATATATGTCCTTCCCCGATAGAACGGCTGGTTGCAGGATTCTTGCACTCGAGCCGACAAGAAATGACAAAAAAACGCGCGGGCAGGTTCGCCCGCGCAGGGGAGGGTACAGGGTTAGGAAGAGTTTTACTATCCGCGGCCGACGCCCACGTACTGGAAGCCCATGCCGCGCATCCGCGTGGCGTCGAGCAGGTTCTTGGTATCGACCAGGACGGGTGTGCGTTGCAGGCGCTTGATGCGGTCGTAATCGAGCGCGCGGAACTCGGGCCATCCGGTGGAGAGGACGAGGGCGTCCACGCCCTCGGCCGCGGCGTATGCGGATTCGCAATACCGCACCGAGCCGTTCAACTCCATCTTGGCGTCGGGGATGGCGACCGGATCGTACGCGCGCACGTGCGCGCCCGTCGCCAGCAGCCGCTTCGCCAGCTGGATGGACGATGACGACGCCACCGAGTTGGTGTGCGGCTTGAACGCGAGGCCAAGGATGCCGACTTCTTTTCCCTTCAACTGCCGCAGCGCGGTGGACATCTTCGCCACCACGTTGTCAGCCAGCGTGCGATTGACCTCGCGCGCTGCGCTCAGGACCTTCAGCGAGACGCCGGCCGAGCCGGCCAGCTCGGTGAGCGCGTCGAGGTCCCCTTCGACGAACTGTCCGCCGAGCGCGGCGCCGGGCTGCAGGCAGCGCGGCGCGATGCGCTTGTCGAGGCCGAGCGCGAGCGCCAGGTCGACCGCGTCCGCGTTGACGTGCTCGCACAAGCTCGAGATCTCGTTGATGAACGAGATCTTGGTCGCGACGAACGCCGTGGCCGCTTCGCGCACCAGTTCCGCCGTCTCGAAGCTGGTGACGATCACGGGCACGCCGCGCATCGCCAGCGGACGATAGAGGTGCTTCATCACGTTCACCGCGCTGTTCGACGCGGTGCCGAGCAGGATGCGGTCCGGCCAATTGAAGTCTTCGACCGCGCACCCCGACGTAAGGAAGAGGGGATGCGCGACCATCGCCGTCTTCAGTCCGGCGGCTTGCAAGCGCGTCTCGATGCGGCGCGTGGTCCCGACCGCGACCGGCGACACCACCACGAGCAGCGTCTCCGGACCGGAGAGCCGCGCCAGGTCGAGCGCCGCGTCGTCAAGATGGTGGGCGGCGTCTTCGGCAAGGAAAATGACCTGCGCGCGTTGCGCGAAAGTCTCGAGGTTGGAAGAGTAGACCAGCCGCCCGGCGCGCAGGTTGCGCCGCATCATGTCCTTCAGGTTCTTCTCGTGGTATGGGACCTCGCCGCAGGGGGCGGTGGAGAGTGCTGCGTGCTCGTCATAGATGGTGACCGGGATGCCGAAATCGGCCAGGCAGGCGGCGATCACCGTGCCGAGATATCCGGAGCCGTAGATTCCGATGTGCATTGCATTCCTCACGCGGATGTTCCGCGTCCCATGCGGCCCGATACAGGTACGGCGGAGGGCGGCTGGGTGTCTCTGAGCTGAACGTCGAGCTGGACGTCTAGGTGGACGTCTAGGTGGACGACAGTGGCGTGAATGACTGATGAGGTTTTACGCTCGCCGCGGCAGGTCAACAAGATGAGGAAGGTGCTGGGTCGAATGTGCGGAAGGACATGTACCAGGCGGAAGTAGTTAGTAGCTAGGAGTTAGGAGATAGGAGTTGGACCGCTAACCTCCTAACTACTAACCCCTAACTCCTTCCTGCCCAGCCGCACCGGCGCGACGTCGACCCAGCAGCTGTCGGCGCCTTCGCGGACAAAGGTCAATTGCTCGACCAGCAGGCGGCGCGGGCCATGGTAGTGCGCCCAGCGCGCGAGCGCGTCGGCAAAAGCCCTCTCCGCCTCGGGCAGCGTCCCCACCTTCACCACCGTGAGGTGCGGCTCGTAAGGCCATGGCTCATCCTGCTGGAAGAGGGGCAGGCTCAGGAGGTCGTGCAACTCGCGCATACGATGAGCGCCGTGGGCGATCTCGAGAAAGACGGTCGGCGTGACCGGCGCGAAGCTTGCCACCGCGCCGAGCGTTACCTCAAAGGGCTCGATCCCGCGGCCGAGCGCTTGCAGCGCTGCAACCGCGGCCGGTTCACCGGCCAGCAACTGGCGCGGCGGAAGTATGGTGAGGTGCGCCGGCAGATGCGGGTACTGGGGATAGACCTCGCGCCGCAGCTCCTCGAGGAAGTGGCCGACCGGGTCTCGAACGTAAGCAACGACCGCGTACTGCGGCATCCGCGGATTATAGTCTGGATCAGAGTCGGCATCAGATTCCGGATTCGACAGCTGATCACAGTCCGAATCACCGTCCGGATCACACTCCAAAGCCCGTAGTGCATCGTCTCTCCGGGTTCCGGCGTAGCATCTAAGACACCATGCCGCAGCGCGTCGACATCGAACCGGAGATACTTCCGCCTTCCTCACCTCCTGGCGGGCGCGTGCGGCGCGCGGGCAGCGACACGCTCACCGACGAGAACCTCGAACATCTTGCCGCGCTGCTCGATGATGCCTTTCGCATCCCCGGCACCAACCTGCGCTTCGGCCTGGACGCCATCATCGGACTCATTCCCGCCGTCGGCGACATGCTGAGCAGCCTCGCGTCGTTCATCATCATCTTTGCGGCGTGGCAGCGCGGGTTGCCGCAAGTCACCCTGGCGCGCATGGTGGCGAACGTCGCGGTGGATACCATCGTGGGCGCCATGCCACTGGTTGGCGATCTGTTCGATCTGGCTTGGAAAGCGAACCGCATGAACATGCGGCTGCTGCAGCGGGACGCCGAGATACGCCATCGCCAGACCTGGCGCGATTGGCTCTTCCTGCTGCTCATCGGACTGGTGCTGCTCGGCCTCGCCCTGCTGCCCTTCGTCGTGCTGTTCTGGATCGTGCGGCTGCTGCGTGGATAAGGACGGCGCACGGATAAAGACGCCTGCCAAGTTAGAATGGATGACAGTCGGGGCGTAGCGCAGCCTGGTAGCGCACCTGCCTTGGGCGCAGGGGGTCACAGGTTCGAATCCTGTCGCCCCGACCAATGTTTTCTCAACCATCTCGAACGCTCACGCGTCCGATGACTATGGCTTGAAGGTTTCCAAAAAGGCTGGGTCAGGTGTTATGCTCGCCCGCGCACATAACCCCCCCCAAAGGACCAACTAACCGCCGGGTATTCCGCTCAGACCCAGCCGAACTGGAGAAAACATGTCCACCGCAACGGCACCGCCCGTATCGAACGCCGTCCACGAAAAATTCATTCGTCGTGCCATCGAGCTGTCGGCCAAGGCCGCGCTCGAGTATTCGACCGGCGGCGTTTTTGGCGCCGTGGTCGTTAAGGACGGCAAGATCGTCGCGGAAGGAATGAACCGCGTGGTGGCCAGCCACGATCCCACCTGGCATGCCGAGATGGAAGCCATTCGCCTCGCCTGCATCACCCTGCAAAGTTTCAAGCTGACCGACTGCACGCTCTACACTGCCGGCGAGCCGTGCCCGATGTGTCTGGCGACCTCGTACTGGGCAGGCCTCAAGGACATCTATTACGCCGCTACCGTGGCCGACGCCCTCAAGTATGGCAACTTCGACGACTCCTTCATCTACAAGGAACTCGCGCTGCCGGTCGAGAAGCGCAGCATCAAGATGACGGACATCCTGCGCGAAGAGGCGGTCGAGGTGTGGAAGAAATACAACGCCAAGGCAGACAAGGTCCCTTACTAGATCGATGGCATCTACGCCAGCCAAGCCGCTTGTGAACCGGCCCAATATGGAGGTCCGCGACGCGCGCGCCTGCTCGGTCATCGTGCACCGCGTTCCCGCCGGAAGCGTGGAGAGTTTCATGGCCTGGCAGCGCGACGTCACCGCGGTGACCGAAGCCTTCCCCGGATATCGCTCGACCGACGTCTATCCTCCGGCCGCGCCCAAGCTCGAGTGGGTTGTCGTGTTGCAGTTCGACACTCCCGCGTCGCTCGAGGGCTGGCTCCGTTCGCCCGAGCGCGCCACCTGGACGGCCAAACTTCCTCAAGAGGTAGCGGACTACCGCCTGAAGACGCTCAACAGCGGATTCGGGCCGTGGTTCGCCGGGCTGGTGGGCGGAACAGAAGACGCGCCGCCTCCGGGATGGAAGATGGCGCTCACCGTCCTGCTCGGGCTCTATCCTACGGTGATGCTCCTGGCCATCTTCGTGACCCCGCATATTTCCAGGTTTGGGATGGCAGTAGCCATGCTGATCGGCAACGCGCTGAGCATCGCCATCCTGCAATGGGTGGTAGTGCCGCCGTTGAGCAAGGCCCTGGCGCCATGGTTCAAAGCCAAGGGCCCACACGGCACGGCGATCAGTTTGGGCGGCGCCGTGTTGGTCGTGCTTCTGCTGGTTGGGCTGGCGCTGCTCTTCCGCTTCGTCACCGGCTAACGCTCTCCGCCTGCGTCCTGGCAAGTCCGGGCGGTTGGCACTTACAAGCTCGCGATAGTTCGATGTTCGATCAGGTCATCCCGGTCCCTTTTCGGGGCCGGCTGGATGGAGTGGCGGCGAAATAGGAGAAAGCAATGAACCTGAATACCATCACCGAAGTGAAGCGGCCGGCCTCTGCCAAAGAGATCGTCGAGTGGCAGCCGGGATACGCGTGGCTCGCAGGCGGCACGTGGCTCTTCTCCGAGCCGCAAGTCGAGACGCACACGCTCATCGACCTTGAAAAACTTGGCTGGCCGGCGCTGCAAGCTTCCTCAGCCGGACTCGAGGTCGCGGCCACTTGCCGCATCGTGGACTTGGATACCTTTGCCGCGCCGCCGGAATGGCGCGCGGCTCCACTCTTCAGCCTGTGCTGCCGCTCGCTGCTGGCCTCATTCAAGATCTGGAACGCGGCCACGGTCGGCGGCAACATCTGCATGTCGCTGCCCGCCGGCCCGATGACGTCGCTGATGACTGCGCTCGAAGGGGTTTACACGTTGTGGCCGCGCAGCGGCGCCGCCCGCCAGGTCGCCGCCATCGACTTTATTACCGGCAACAACGCCAACGTGCTGGCGCCCGGCGAATTGCTGCGCAGCATCGCACTCCCCGCAGATGCGCTCACCAAAGACTTCGCCTTCCGCCGTCTTTCGCTGACCCATCTCGGCCGCTCCACAGCGCTGCTCATCGGGACCGCATGTCCGCGGACCGGCACGGTCATCCTCACCGTGACGGCGGCGACTCTGCTGCCCATCCAGTTCACCTTCGCGAGCGCGCCCTCGGCCGAACAGTTGCGGGCGGCCATCGACGCGAAGATCCCCGTTGAGCTTTATCTCGACGATCCCCACGGCTCGCCGGCGTATCGGCGGCACCTCACCTACTACTACGCGGAGCAGATCCGGACCGAACTTCTATCCAAGGGATCGAAGGGGTCCAAGGGAGCACGCTGATGGCTTACAAGATCAATGGAAAACAGTTTTCCGAGAAGCCTTCCGCCGGACAATGCCTGCGGACGTTCGTGCGCGACCTCGGCTTCTTCGGGGTGAAGAAAGGTTGCGACGCCGGCGATTGCGGCGCCTGCACCGTGCTGGTCGATGGCACTCCGATGCACAGCTGCCTGGTCCCGGCGTTCCGCGCCGAGGGACATGAGGTCACGACCATCGAAGGACTGGCACACGAGGGCGAGCTTCATCCCATGCAGCGCGCCTTCATCGCCGCGCAAGGCTTCCAGTGCGGTTTCTGCACCGCCGGCATGATCGTGACGGCTTCGACGTTCGACGAAGAAGCCAAGCAGGATCTGCCGCGCCGCCTCAAGGGAAACCTCTGCCGCTGCACCGGATACCACGCCATCGACGACGCCATCCATGGCGTTGGCGCGGCTGAGCAGGATGTCGCCGGAAAGACCCTGGGCGCAAGCCTGAACAATCCCTTCGCGGAGTCCATCGTCACCGGGCAAGCGCGCTACACCATGGACGTGACCATGCCCGGCATGGCGCACTTGAAGGTGCTGCGTTCGCCGCACGCGCACGCGCGCATCCGCGGCATCGATCGCAAGCAGGCTGAAGCGCTGCCCGGCGTGCTCGCCGTGTTCACCTGGGAGGACGTTCCCCGCCGGCTCTACACCTCTGCCCTGCACGAGGATTATCACGTCGATCCCGACGATACCTACATGCTCGACGACGTCGTCCGCTTCATCGGACAACGCGTTGCCGCCGTGGTCGCCGAGACCGAAGGCATCGCCGAAGCCGCATGCCGGCTGCTCCAGGTGGATTACGAATTGCTTACTCCCGTCTTCGATCCGGAGCAGGCGATGAAGCCGGGCGCACCGCTGCTGCACGATAAGGGCGTCGCGTCTCGCATCCTCGGACCCAAACAGAATGTGTTCCTCGACTTGCACGGTGAGATCGGTAGCGTGGAACAGGGCTTCAAGGAAGCGGACGCTGTCCACGAACTCACCTACACCACCCAGCGGGTGCAACACACCCACATGGAGACGCATGGCTCGGTGGCCTGGCACGGCGAAGATGGCCGCATCCACGTGCGCACCAGCTCACAAGCCCCCTTCATCACCAAGCAAAAACTTTGCTACCTGTTCGACATCCTGCCCTCGAATCTGCACGTGTTCTGCGAGCGCGTGGGCGGCGGCTTCGGCGGCAAGCAGGAACTGCTGAGCGAAGACCTCTGCGTGCTGGGCACGCTCAAGACCGGACGTCCGGTGATGTGGGAGTTCACGCGCGAGGAAGAGTTCATCGGCGCGAGCACGAAGCATCCCATGACCATCCAGGTCAAGCTCGGCGGAAAGCGCGATGGCACGCTCACGGCTATGCAGATGCGCGTGGTCTCGAACACCGGCGCCTATGGCAACCACGGCGGCGAGACCCTGGCCAACTCGCTCGGCGGGCCTATCGGCATCTATCGCTGCGCGAATAAAAAGGGTGACGGCTACGCCGTGTACACCAACACCGTGCCCGGAGGCGCGTTCCGCGGATACGGCAGTTCACAGACCAATTTCGCCATCGAGTCGGCTATCGATGAGCTCGCGCGCCAGCTCGGCGTGCCGCCCACCGAGTTCCGCCGCAAGAACATGGTGCGGCCTGGCGACAAGCTGGAATCCATCTGGAGTGAGGCTTCCGACGTCGAGTTCGGCAGCTACGGCCTCGATCAATGCGTCGACCTCGTGGAAAAGGCTCTGGCCAGCGGACGCGGCCTTCCGAAACCCGCCGGGGATGAGTGGCTGGAAGGCACGGGCACCGCAATCTCCATGCTCGATTGCGTGCCGCCTACCGAACACCGCTCGGCAGCCAACGTCACGCTGCTGCCCAATGGCGATTATCACCTCGCCGTGGGCTCACCGGAGTTCGGCAACGGCCTGGTGACGGTGCACCGCCAGATCGCTTCTAGCGTGCTGGGCTGCCGCGCGGCGCGGATCCGCACCGACATCGGGGACACCGATCTCACCCCATACGATACTGGGACGTTCGGCAGCACCGGAACCATGGTCGCCGCCAACGCGGTGCGCATGGCGTGTGAGGTGTTGCGCGATCGCATGGTTGAGTTTGCGAAGAAGGAGTATGCCAGTAAGGGTCCTGCGGCCAAAGACTGCCGCCTGGGCGATGGCGAGGTCGTCTGCGGCGACCGGCGGATACCGCTCGCCGAGGTCCATGCCTCCGGACTCAAGCAGGAGCGCGAGTTCAGCGTGCTGCGCAAGGCGTACGGCTCGCCGCGGACGGTGGCCTTCAACGTCCATGGCTTCCGGGTGGCAGTGCATCGCGTGACGGGGGAGATCGCCATCCTGCATAGCGTGCACGCAGCCGACGTGGGCACGGTGCTCAACCCGATGCAATTCCGCGGCCAGGTGGAGGGCGGGGTGGCGATGGGCATCGGCTTCGCGCTCATCGAGCGCATGGTGATGGGCGAGGATGGCCGCGTGATGAATCCGACCTTTCGCAACTCTCGCATCCCTGCTTTTGCCGACATTCCGCGCACCGAGATGTTCTTTGCCGACACCTATGACGTCGTGGGTCCGCTGGGTGCGAAATCGAATGCCGAGAATCCCGGGAATCCGGTGGCTCCGGCGCTCGCCAACGCAGTCGCTGCCGCTACCGGCATCCGCTTCCCCAATCTGCCGCTGGCGCCGCATCGCATCTTCGAGAAGTTGCAGACTATCCCCGCCGAGCGCATCGGCCGGGCCGGCGCCGCTGCCGCTCCCGTCGGCGCCACCACGGCACCATAGGTCGCAGTTCGTAGTTCTCGCTTTCTTTCTTTTGACGGCGGAGGCCCGCGCGGCTAAGATGCGCGCGTCACTCCCAACCAACTGCCGTTTGCGTTGACGTGTCGCTCGCCAAGGAGGCGTCCATGATCATGCTCGCGTCCGTGTTACTGCGATTGCAGGAGGACTACCCGCAGGAGCTGCCCGGAGGCACTCTTCCGTGGTTGCTCTGCCTCCTGGTGGTCTACGCCTTCGCGGCCTACTGCATCCAGACCATCGCCAACAAGACGAACACCGAGAACGCGTGGTTCGCCTGGGTGCCCATCCTGAACCTGGTGCTGCTGCTCCAGATAGCAAAGAAACCGGTGTGGTGGATCATCCTGATGCTCATCCCGCTGGTGAACATCGTGGTCTACATCCTCGTGCTGATCGCGGTCTGCGAAGCGCGCGGCAAGTCGCCGTGGCTGACCGTGGCGCTGCTGCTCCCGGTGGTCAACCTGGTCGCGCTGGGCTACCTGGCGTTCAGCGACTAGCGCGGGAGTCATTGGTCGACCCCGTCACGCACCCGCGGGCGGGTCGGGGTCGTCGTCCTCATCTTCGAGAGCAATCTCTTCTGGCGGCTGCTCCAGCATCTCTTTCGCCGCGGCGGCATTCTCCGGGCCCACGACCAGCGCGATGCCTCCGAGGGCGTTCGACACGAACCAATCGAGCCGGATCATGTTTTCACTGCGCAGGTAGCATTCGATGCCGGCGGAATCGAGCAATCCCTTGGCGAGATGCGCGTCTGGAAGGTCGCGAAACCTCGCCACCACCACCAGTGGACGCTCCTCCACCTCGTCAAACCCGGTCGCAGCTTCGGGGGCAGCGAGTTTACGGCGCGCGAGTTCAGCGGCGAGCGCAGCCTGTGCGGCGCCGGTCAATTCTTCGTTCTCGCGCGCCAGCTGCAACAGCTCACCGTCGGCCATGGTGGCGTAGGCCGCGCGCAGCCCATCCTCTCCTTGCTCGTGCATGGGCAGCAGCATAGTACGTGCCGCGAACGGCGTAAAATGCTTTCATGCACCTTCGGTCCCTGCTGCGCGAGGCCTTTGCCGGACTCAAGCGCGACTTGCTGCGCAGCGCTCTCACCATCCTCGGCATCGCGATGGGCGTGGGCGCCTTCATTTGCGTGGTGGCCATCGGCAACGCCGGCTCGGCACGCGTGGAAGACCAGCTGCAGAGCCTGGGCGACAACTTCATCTGGATCGAGGCGGGCAGCCGCGGGGTGAACGGTGTCCGCTCGGGCGCGCGCGGCACGCGCTCGATGGTGCAGGCGGATGCGGATGTCATCCCGCACCAGGTCGCGCACATCCGCATGATGTCGCCCAACGTCGACGGGCGCATCCAGGTCATCTACGGCAACACCAACTGGGGCACACAGTATCGCGGCGTCACGCCCGCATTCCTCGAGATCCGGCGCTGGCAGCTGCGCAGCGGCAACTTCTTCACCGACGAAGACGTCGCCACCACGGCGCCGGTATGCGTGCTGGGCGCCACCGTCTCCGACAACCTGTTCAGCGAAGAGGATCCCATCGACAAAACGGTGCGCATCAAAGACCTGCCCTGCCGCGTCATCGGCGTGCTCGTCCCCAAGGGCGTCTCGGCGACCGGGCAAGATCAAGACGACTTCGTCGTGATGCCCGTCTCCACGGTGACCAAGCGCATCACCGGCACCTTCTGGCTCGACGACATCTTTGTGTCCGCGGATTCACGCGACGTGATGCCAACGGTCACGCAAGACATCATCGCGTTGCTGCGCGAACGCCATCACCTGCACGCCGGCGAGCCCGACGATTTCAATATCCGCAGCCCGGAAGAACTCATCAAGGCGCAGCTGGCGGCGAGCGAAGCCATGAAGCTGTTCCTCGCCGCGGTCGCGTCGCTGTCGCTGGTGGTCGGCGGCGTGGGCATCATGAACATCATGCTCGTCTCGGTGACACAACGCACGCGCGAGATCGGCATCCGGCTCGCCGTGGGCGCGACCGAGAGCGATGTGCAGCTGCAATTCCTCGGGGAGGCGGTCATCCTCGGGCTCATCGGCGGCGCCTTCGGCATCGCCTTCGGCTACCTGTCGTCGGACTTGGTCCAGGG
>JALYLW010000096.1 GCA_030774055.1 Acidobacteriota bacterium | reverse complement strand
GGTCTGCTTTCGAGGTGGGCGTGTAATTCACGAAGGAGAGGGCGCCCTGCACGTCGGTGGCCTCCTTCACCGGGAAGTAGACGGCCATGGTGGAATACGGGATGAAGCAGCGCACGTTCGAAGAATTGCCTTCGTCCTTGGTGAAGTTGGAGATGAAGCCGATCACCTCGAAGCGCAGACCGCCGATCAGGACGTGTTTGCCGATGGGGTTCGGATCGTCGGGGAACAGGTTCTTCTTCATCTCCCAGCCGATCACCGTCACGTTGCGGCGCTGCTCTTCGTCGAGCTCATTCATCCAGCGTCCGCGGGCGAGCGGAAGAAAGCGGATCGACTTGAATACCGGCAGCACGCCGGCCACCTGGCCGTTGGAGTTCTGAAAATCGCTGACCACCCGGATATCCTGCCGCACCAGCACCGGCGAGGCATACTTCACGTGCGGCTGCTTCGCGATGCCGGCGTAGTCTTCGTAGGTCATGTAGTAGCGCCGCATCCCCGAGCTCTGTCCCTGCACCGCCGGGATCCGGCCGGGGAACATGAACATGATGTTCTCGCCGATCTGGTCAAGCTCGCGCTTGTTGCCCGAGCGGAAACCCTCCCCCAGTCCCACCAGCAGCAGCAAAGAGAAGACGCCCCACGCGATCCCGAACATGGTGAGGAACGACCGCAGCTTGTGCGACCAGAGGGTGCGGATGGTCTGCGTGAGGATGTCCCAAAGTGTGCGCATGCGTAGTAGTGGATACGGGAACGAAATCTCGCCGGTTCCCTGGGGCATGGAAATAGGCAGGGATTTAGCGGGTTTCTCTACTTTACCAGAGAGAACGCCCTACTCGTAGCGCAGCGCCTCGATGGGATCGAGGCGCGAAGCCTTGATGGCCGGCAGCATCCCGCTGACGATGCCCACCAGCCCGAGGATGATCGTGGCCACCAGCAGCGACGTGGGCGAGATCAGCAGGCGGATGTCCCCTGCCTCCGCATTCTTCGCCACCGCGCTATAGAGCGTGAGCGTGCCGACGGTGAACGAGACCAGGTACGCCAGTAGCACGCCAAGCACGCCGCCGAGCGCCGTGATGGTGAGCGCCTCCGCGAGGAACTGCACCAGGATGGAACGCCTGCGGGCGCCCAACGCCTTGAGCGTCCCGATCTCGCGCGTGCGCTGCTGCACCGAGACCAACATGATGTTCATCAGGCCGACACCGCCGATGCCGAGCGTGAGCGTCCCGATGAACGCCAGCAGTATCTTCAGGCCGGCAGTGATGATGTGGAACTGGGTGAGGTCTTTGAGTATGTTGGCTACGAAGATGGCGCGCTTGTCCTTGGGGTCGAAGCCATGGCTGGTGGCGAGCACGTTGCGCACCGAGGTCTCGACCTTCTCGTAGTCCATACCTTCGTAGTCGATCCAGATGCCGCCCAGATATTTGGTGTCCTTCAAGTCGGCCATCGTCGTGTAGGGGATGTAGACCTGGTTGTTGATGTCGTCGTTGTTGCCTTCCTGCATCTTCGGCTTCATCACGCCGACCACCTGGAAGCTCAGCCCATCGACGCGGACATAATCGCCGAGTGGGAATTGGCCGGAGAACAGCTTGGTCTTCGCGTCCGAGCCGAGCACCACCACGCGCGCGCGCTGGTTCACTTCTTCCTGGTTGAAGAAGCGGCCGCTATCGAGATCGAAATTTCGGATCTGCTGGAACGAGGGCGCCACCCCCGCCACCGACCACTCGTAGTTGCGCGCATCGCGCGAGATCTTGCCCTGTTTCCAATACGCCGGCGAGATGCGCTTGATCAACGCCACGTTGGTGCGCAGCCGATCGACATCCTCCATCGTCAACCGCGTTTCCACACCCGCCTTCGAGCCGCCCGCCTGTAGCGACGTCCGTCCCGGGAAAACGCCGATCAGCTTGGTGCCGAAGTTCGAGAAGATCGCTTCGATGGCGCGCTCAAAGCCCGACCCATAGGCGAGCAGCAGCACCACGGTGGCGATGCCCCACGCCATCCCCAGCATGGTGAGCATCGTCCGCCGCCGGTTGTAGCGCATGGCGTCAACGGATTCGGTGAGCAGATCGCGCAGCATGGCTTGCCTCCTCGTGTGCTTACTGTTCCTGCCGCAGGGCCTCGACCGGGGTCAGCAGCGCGGCCTTCCGCGCCGGATACAGGCCGGCGATCACGCCGGCGAGTGAAAGCGATAGCAGTGCGATGGCCGCGGACGATGGCACCAGCGTGGGTGGATCGAAGCCCGGCGGCGCCGGCAGCTGGCTCAGCAGCGTCATGATCAACCACGCCACGAAGATGCCAAAGCCTCCACTCAGCGTGGTGAGGAACGCGCCCTCGATGAAGAACTGCATCAGGATGCTGCGATTGGTGGCGCCCAGCGCCTTGCGCAATCCGATCTCGCGCGTGCGCTCGGTCACCGCCACCAGCATGATGTTGATCACGCCGATCGCGCCCAGCACCAGCGTGACCAGTCCCACGCTGCCGAGGAACGAATTCATCGCGTCGAAGATCTTCCCGATGGTCTGCAGTTGGTCGATGGTGTCCCAGTCGAACCAGTAGTCGTCCACCGAGGGATCGATCACGCCGTGGTTCGCGCCCACCAGCACGCGCACTTCGTGCCGCGCTTCCAGGTGCCGGTTCGGATCCTTGGGCTGATAATTGATGTAGGTGATGGAATCGGCCTTCTGCGCGTCTTTCAGCGGGAAGTGCTCGTGCATCACGCTGAACGGGATGAACACGCGCATGTCCGTGGCGCTCGATTCGCCGCGCATCTTTTTCACCGTGCCGATCACGGTGAAGCGGTAGCCGTTGAGCGTTACCACCTGCCCCAGCGCGGGCTTGCCGGCAAACAGGTTCTTGTACATCTCGGCGCCCAGCACCGCCACGTAATGCTGGTCGGCGTCATCGGACTCGTTCAGCCAGCGCCCGTTGTCCACCGGCATGAAGCGGATGTGGTTGTAATTCGAGGTCACGCCGAACACCTGTCCGTTAGTGCTCTGGCTCTCGTAGATCACGCGGATGTCGCCGCGGTTCAGGATGGGCGCGACCTCCGCCACCTCATGCGCCTGGTTCTTGATGGAGAGGTAATCCTGGTAGGTCGGCTGGTAGGTGCGGCTCGCGGTGTGGCTGCCCTCCGCCGCCGGGATGCGTCCGCCGAAGAAGAACATGATGTTCTCGCCGATGGTCGCCATCTGCTTCTGATTCCCGGTACGGAAACCTTCGCCCAGTCCGACCAGCAGCAGCAGCGAGAACACGCCCCACGCGATGCCGAACATGGTGAGGAACGAGCGCAGCTTGTGCGCCCACAGGGTGCGAAGCGTCTGCCCGAAGATGTCGATCAGCGCGCGCATGGCTAATAAAGGATACGGGGCCGACGGCGGCCCGGTTCCCTTTCTTAGACCCCTGAGGCGCTAGAAAGTGAGGGTCATTTTTCGGGCTTTGTGGGACGGTGGGACGGGACTACAGCAGGCTGGGACGTGCTACTTCGCCGCTGGCTTGGCTGCCTCCGGATAATCATAGACGCCGCGTCCTGACTTCCTGCCCAGCCGTCCCGCCTTGACGTACTGCACCAGCAAGGGACACGGCCGGAACTTCTCCCCCAGCGACCGGTGCAGATATTCCAGAATGTGGAGACGGGTATCGAGTCCGACCAGGTCCACCAGCTCGAACGGCCCCATGGGATGATTCAACCCAAGCTTTAGCGCCTTGTCGATGTCGGAAGCCGACGCGACGCCTTCCTGCAACATGTAGAACGCCTCATTGCCGATCATGGCGTTGATGCGGCTGGTGATGAACCCCGGCGCCTCCTTGATGACCACCACATCTTTGCCCATGCGCCGGCCCACGTGGACGGCGGCCTCGACCGTCTCATCGTCAGTCTCGAGCGCGCGCACGATCTCGAGCAACTTCATCTTGTGTACCGGATTGAAGAAATGCATGCCTACGCAGCGCTTCGCGCGATAGGTCACGCTGGCGATCTCGGTCACCGAGAGCGACGAAGTGTTCGTCGCCAGGATGGTGTTGGGCGCGCAGACCTTATCGAGCAAGGTGAAGATCTCGATCTTCGACTCCAACTCCTCCGGCACCGCCTCGATCACCAGGTCGGCGGCACGCGCCGCTTCCTCCACCGAACCGGCATACTCGATGCGTCCGAAGGCGGCGTCGGCATCCTGCTGCGAGACCTTGCCCAGCTCGACCGCCTTATCGAGGTTGGCGCGGATCTCGCTCTCCGCCTTGCGCAGCGAGGCGGGAAGAATGTCTTCCAGGATGGTGCGATAGCCGCCGAGCGCGGCCGCGTGCGCGATGCCGCGCCCCATGATGCCGGCGCCGATCACGGAAACCGTGCCGACCTCCGCCATCAGTTGTTCCCGCCTTTTTCCAGCACATCGATCAGCGCCTTGAGCTGCGCCTCCTGCTTGCGCATGTACTCGGCGAGTTTCTTCTTCTCCTCGTCGCCCATGAATGGGATGTTCGCGCTGATGCGGCGCATCGTGGTGCCAAGGTCGTCCACGTAATTCATCATGCGGATGATCTCACCGCTGGTCGGCATGCGGGCTCCTGTTCGCCCGGCGTCCGCCGGGAGAGTCATCCATTTTCAGGGCAGTCGGCCTTTTAGTAAAGCCGTGCGGGACCAGTCAACACCGAGTCACTATTCTTCTGTTTGAGTCTGTACTGCACCTGGCTCGCCGAATAAACCGGGCTCATCACCGCCAGCAGCAACCAGAATGTGACCAGCAGAGTAAAGCAGACACGCTTACGCACGGTGTGACCCTCCTCAGGTGAGCTACATAGTGTAACCGTCGTCCACCTCCGGTGCGTGCGCGATATGAGTACGCGATGTGAGTTAAGAGAGAGGAGTGCGCGATAATGTCTGCATGCGCCGCGACCCCGCCCTCATCCCGCTCTCCCAGCAGCATCACGACGCCCTCGCGCTCTGCGTCTACATCGAGCGCGCGCACAAGTCCGGACACCTCGACCTCCAGCACTGGAACCGCGAAGTCGCCGCCGCATGGCAGGCCGAGATCCGCTGGCACTTCCAGTCGGAGGAAGAACTCGTCTTCCCCGCCGCGCAGAGGCTCGACGGACTTCAAATCCTCGTCGCTGAACTCCTCTCCGACCACGCCCAACTGCGCGCCTGGTTCATCGCCGCGGGATCCAGCCAGCTCTCGTCCGGCGACCTGCTGCGCTTCCGCCAGCTCCTCCACGACCATGTCCGCAAGGAAGAGCGCGAGCTCTTCGAGCCGATGCAGTCCACGCTTCCCGCCGCCGAACTGGCCACCATCGGCGCCGCGCTGCAAGCATTCTTCGAGCGCCACACCGGCGGCCCGGCCTGCGCGCTGCGCCATCCCCAACCGCAATCTCACACCTGACTTTCTATCTCGCAATCGGTTACGATGGCTGCCGCACCTTGCATCTAACTTCCCGTGACAACCGATGTGCGTACCGGCGCGCCCACGCTCACGCCGGAAATCGCAGGACTAGCGGAATGTCTCGACCGTCTGGCGGCACGCAAGCGCCAGTTGCGGCCGGTCTCGACCTATCGCCTGCAGTTCCACGCCGGCTTCCGCTTCGCCCACGCCCGCGCGCTCGTGCCTTACCTGCACGCACTCGGCGTTACGCATTGCTACGCTTCGCCCATTTTGCAGGCGCGTGCCGGCAGCCAGCACGGCTACGACATCACCGACCACAACCAGATCAATCCCGAGCTCGGCACCTATGCAGACTTCGCCGCGCTCGCCGACGAGCTGCGCGCGCGCGCCATGGGGCTCATCCTCGATTTCGTTCCCAACCACATGGCCATCGGCCCGGGCACGAACCCGTGGTGGACGGATGTGCTCGAGAACGGCCCTGCCTCCGAGTACTCCGACTATTTCGATATCGATTGGAAGCCGCTCAAGCCTGAGCTCGCCGGGAAGGTCCTGCTCCCTATCCTCGGCGACCAGTACGGCGCCGAACTCGAAGCTGGGAAGCTTACGGTTGAATTTGCGGAGGGCGCGTTCCGCCTGCGCTACTTCGACAAAGTCCTGCCCTTCGATCCGCAGACGCTGCCGCTCCTCTTTCACGACTTGCCGGATCAAGACGCCCGCGATGTTCAGACTAACGACCCGCGCTCTCTCGGCGCGCTCGCGCATCTGCGCGAGCTGCTCGAAGAGTTGCGCGCGCTGCCGCCGCACATCGCGCGCGAGCCACGCCTGGTCGAACAACGTCGCCAGGCCGCGCCCGAGCTGAAGCGTCGCCTGGCTGCGTTGGCGGAACACTCCACGGCCGTCCGTGAGCTGTTCACCCGTGCGCTCGCGCGCAGCAACGGAAAGCCGGGCGACCCGCGCAGCTTCGACCGCTTGCACGGATTGCTGGAAGCGCAGGCCTATCGCCTGGCACACTGGCGCGTCTCCGCGGAAGAGATCAACTACCGGCGATTTTTCGACGTGAACGAACTGGTCGGCGTCCGCATGGAGAACTCGCGCGTCTTCGAGGCCACGCATCGCCTGCTGCGCCGCCTGCTGGCCGACGGACTGATCCAGGGCCTGCGCTTCGACCATCCCGACGGCCTGTTCAATCCGCCACAATATTTCGCGCGCACCCAGATGCTCTACGCCGCCAGCCAGTGCTGCGGCGCGGTGCCGTGTCCGCCGGTCGGCGAGAACGGTATCGAGCAGGGCGTCGCCCAGGTCTTTGGCCAGCACGAGTGGACCGGCAACCTCGCGCCCATGTACGCGCTCGTCGAAAAGATCCTCGGCCCCGGTGAGGACTTGCCCGGCGAATGGCGCGTGGACGGCACCGTAGGCTACGAGTTCGCGAATCTCGTCAACGGCATCTTCATCCAGCGGCGCTCCGCGCGCGCCTTCACCAACCTCTATCACCGCTTCACCGGCATCTCGTCCGACGTCGACACGCTCATCTACGAGTGCAAGAAACTCATCATGGATACCGCGCTCTCGAGCGAGGTTGCCGTGCTCACCCACATGCTCTCGGAGATCTGTGCGCGCGACCGGCGCGCCCGCGATTTCACCCTCGGAACGCTGGAAGAAGCCATCGTCGAGACCATTGCCTGCTTCCCCGTCTATCGCACCTACATCGACGAACGGGGGAACATCAGCGAGCGCGATCGCGGGACCATCGCCGAAGCCATCGTGCGCGCCAAGCGCCGCAACCCCGGCCTGCCCGCGCCGCTTTTCGATTTCCTGCGCGACACGCTGCTGCTGCGCATCAATCCCGCCGCCCACGACTACGGCGACCGGCTTTACTTCGGGCTCAAATTCCAGCAGCTCACCGCGCCGGTGATGGCCAAGGGACTGGAAGACACCGCGTGCTACGTCTACAACCGCTTCGTTTCGGTGAACGAGGTGGGCGGCACGCCCAAGGCGTTCGGGAGTCTGGTGGAGGAGTTCCACCGCGCCAACCTGCAGCGCCTCGAGCGCTCGCCGTATTCGCTGCTGGCGACTTCTACGCACGACACCAAGCGCAGCGAAGATGTCCGCGCGCGTCTCAACGTGTTATCAGAGATGCCCAAGCAGTGGTCGCAGGTCGCCACCCGCTGGCGCCGGATGAACGATTCCAAGAAGCCCGTGCTGTCCGATGGCCTCAGCGCCCCCGATCCCAACGAGGAGTATCTGCTCTACCAGACGCTCGTGGGCACGCTGCCCTTCCTGCTCGACGAGCACTCGGAGAAGTACGCCGCGCGCATCCAGCAGTACATGGCCAAGGCGCTGCACGAAGCCAAGGTGAACCTGAGCTGGATCAATCCCAACCCGGAGTACGTGGAAGCGGTCGACGAATTCATCGCTCGCCTGCTTGCGCCCGGCACCGCCGCGCGGCCCAACCGCTTTCGCGAGGAGCTCGAACGCTTCACCGCGCCGGTGGCGTTTTTCGGCGCGCTGAACTCGCTCGCACAAACGCTGCTCAAGCTCACCGCGCCCGGCGTCCCGGACCTTTATCAAGGACAGGAACTGTTCGACTTCTCACTCGTCGATCCGGATAATCGCCGCGCCGTGGATTTCACCACCCGGCAGCGTGATCTGAGCGAGCTCACGCAGCGGTCATCGGCCACCGTCGCCGAACTTCCCGAAGATCTCCTGCGCGGCTATCATGACGGACGCGCCAAGCTCTGGACCACCATGCGCGCCCTCGCCTTCCGCCGTGACCACAAGGAATTGTTCTCCGCCGGCGCCTACCGCCCGCTCTATGGCAGCGTCGAAAAGGTGGAGCACTTGATCGCGTTCCTGCGGACGCACGAAAAGGATTCGGCGCTCGTCGCCGTCCCGCGCTTCAGTCACACGCTGATGCGGGGCGAGATGCGCGCGCCGCTGGGTGACGACTGGGGCGCGGCCGAACTCGCGCTGCCGCCGGGCGCGGCACCAGAGTTCGAGAATGTGTTGACCGGAGAGATCGTCCGCCAATCGCCGGCGCGTTCGCTCTTATGCCGCGAACTCTTCGCGCGCTTCCCCGTCGCGCTCCTGCGCGGCTGGTAGCGGCGCGCGGTCGCACACCGTCGCCAACTCCGCCAGCTTCTGCGCCAGCTCGGGCGTCAAGTCGTCGCGGCGGAAACGCCACGCCCAATTCCCATCCGCTTCGCTGGGGACATTCATCCGCCCCTCCGCTCCCAGCCCCAGCACGTCACCGAGCGGCACGATGCACAGGTCCGCCACCGAATCCGCCGCCGCGCGGATGAACGCCCAGTGCACGCCATCCGCGTGCTCGCCGAGATACGCGCGCGCGGCCGCGCGCGCGCCCGGCGTGGCGTAGTGCTCCCACCAGTCGCGGATGGTCGCGTTGTCGTGCGTCCCGGTATAGACCACGGTGTTGCGCTCGAAGCGGTGGGGCAGGTAGATGTGCGCGCCCGGATCGCCAAATCCGAACTCCATCACGCGCATGCCGGGGATGCCCAGCCGCGCGCGCATCTGGTGGACCTCCGGCGTGATGAACCCAAGATCCTCCGCGATGAAGGGCAGGTCGCCAAGCTGTTCGCGCAGCGCGTGGAACAGTTCGTCGCGCGGACCCGCGATCCAGCTTCCGTTGACCGCCGTTTTCTCTGCCGCCGGTATCTGCCAGTAGGCTTCGAAGCCGCGGAAGTGGTCGAGCCGGATGATGTCGCTGCTCGCGAGCGCCCAACGCAGCCGCCGCACCCACCAGTCGTAGCCGCTCGCGCGCAGCGCCTCCCAGCGGTACAGCGGATTCCCCCAGCGCTGTCCCGTCTTGCTGAAGAAATCGGGCGGCACGCCGGCCACATGCGTCGGTTCCAGCTCCTCGTTCAATTCAAACAGTTCGGGATGCATCCAGACGTCGGCCGAGTCATAGCTCACGAAGATGGCCACATCGCCCACGATCTTGATGCCGTGGGTGCGACAGTGTGCCCGCAACGCGGCCCACTGCTCGAAGAAAGCGAACTGCATCGCTTTGCTCACCGCGATGTCGTCGGCAAAGTCGTGGCGCGAGCGCGCGATGGCGAGCGGCTCGCGGCGCGCCAGCTCGCGCGGCCACGTGCGCCACGTCCGCTGCTGGTTGCGCTCGCGCAACACGTCGAAGAGAGCGAAGTCGTCGAGCCACCACGCGTTGGCCTGCTGAAAGCGCTCGAAGCGTGCGCGCGCGGCGTCACCGCCGCCGCGGACAAAATTCCGCGCCGCCTCATGCAGCAGCGGCCGCTTGCTAGTGCTTACTCTCTGGAAGTCCACATTTCCGGCGCCGCGCGTCTCGACGGCCAGCCCCGCCAGCCGCTCGCCGGCGATCCAGCCTCGCTCCGCCAGGCGCTCGAGCGAGATGAGCAGCGGATTCCCCGCGAACGCCGAGGTCGCCGAATACGGCGAGTTTCCAGCGCCGCACGGCCCCAGCGGCAGCACCTGCCATATCCCCTGCTTCGCCGCGCCCAGAAAATCGGCAAAGCGATGCGCCTCCGGCCCCAGGTCGCCGATGCCGCCCGCAGACGGCAGTGACGTGGGGTGCAGCAGTATCCCGGAGGCGCGCTCAAATGGCATATGGGGTGAGTAATGAACGACAGACGATTGTAGATGCGGCTGACGTGCAGGTGAAGCATGCAGGTCCAGCAGTGATGGGATCAAAGCATCATGACTGATGGACTAAAGAAGAAAGACGAGTAGACGCGTTCAGGCCTCGAGTTCGGCAGCGACCAGGAAGGCGTCTGCGTCAGCGTCCCATTCCACGGTGAGGACGTTCGGTTTGCAGCACACCTGGCAATCTTCCACGTAGCGCTGCTTGCGGCCACCGCCGGCGTCGGCAGAGGTCTCATTCCACTCGCCACACCCGGCACATTGGAAGCGGGCATCCATCTGTGATTAAGGACGAGCTGTAAAAGGCCCGACGCCTAGCTGCCCAGGGCGCCCGGACGCTTGCTCAGCCGCTCCTGCTCGGCCTTGTTGTACTTGATCTTGCCATCCTTCTCCATGCGCTGACGAACGCCGGCGGCGAACACGGCCATGACCTCGCCACGCTTCTGCTGCAGCACCAGCTCGCGCGTCTCGTCGCGCTTGGCGGCCAGCTCCGCCGCCGAAGGCTCTTGCCGCTCGACGATCTGGACGACCACGGAGTTGCGTCCCGCCTGCATCGGATCGCTGATCTCGCCCGGCTTCAGTCCGAGTGCCGGCTCGATGTTCGAGATCTGCCCGATGTCCGGCACCTGGCTACCCGCGCCCACCAGCTCGCTGGTCTTGAATTCGGCGCCCACTTCCTTCGCCGCCTGTTTCAGGCCGTGCAACGCGCGCGCGCGGTCGGAGAGTTCGCGGGCCTTCTGCTCCATCAGGGACGCCATGCGCTCCTGCCGGTACTGCGCTTCGAGCTGCGCCCGCACCTGCTCGAAGGTGGGCGTCTGCGGCGGTTTCACCGCGTCGAGTTGGAAGATGGCATAGCCCTGCGGGATCTTGGCCATCTGCGGCGGCGACTTCTCCTTCGCCGCGAACACCGCTTCGTTGAAGTCCGGCGCTTCGCCCACGCCCGGCACCGTGCCCCTCTGATCGAAGAAGGCGGTGGTCGTCACGGTCAAGCCATTCTTTGCCGCGGCGGCTTCGAGCCCTTCCGATCTCGCCGCGCTCAACCCTTTGTTCGCTGCTTGCTCGGCGAGTTTTTCCGCGCGTTCCTGCTGCACCACCGGCTCGATCTGGTCTTTCACTTCTTCCAGCGTCTGCACGTGCGCGGAGCGTTTGTCGTCGAGCTTCAGGATGTGAAAGCCGAACTGGCTCTTCACCAGCCCGCTCGTCTGGCCCGGTTGCAGCGAAAAAGCCGCCTGCTCGAACTCCGGCACCGTGCGTCCTTTGCCGATCCACCCCAGCGAGCCGCCGTTCACGGCACTGCCCGTATCGTCGGACGCCTTCTTTGCCAGTGCGGCAAAATCCGCGCCCGCCTTGAGTTGTTGCAGCAAGCCCTCCGCCTTGGCGCGCGCCGCCGCTTCCGCGTTCGCATCGGCCTTGCCGTCCGGCCCCGGCGCCGGCGTCTTGACCAGGATGTGTCTTACGTTCACCTCATCCTGCACGCGGAATTGTTCGCGATGGTCGTTGTAATAGCGTTGCAGGTCCTCCGGCGTAGGCTTCGCTTGCGCCGCGACCTTCGCTGCATCCAGCACCGCGAGCTTTACTCGGCGCTGTTCCGGAAGCGAGTCCTTGAGCCGCGGCAGGCTGGCCTCATAGAACTTGCGCAGTTCGGCTTCCGTCGGAGCGATCTGCTTGGCGATGATGTCGGGAGTGATGACCGCGTAATCGAACTTGATCTTCACGTTCTGCCGCAAGAAGGCCTGCCGTATCTCTTCTTCGGACGCGGTGGCGCCGCCTTGCACCATGGCCTGCAGCTTGCGGATGAGCAGGTCATCCTTGATCGCGCGTTCGAAGTCCGGCACGGTGTAACCATTCTCTTGCAGCAGCTGCTCGTATTTCTGCTGGCCGATGAACTGGCCTTTAGGAAAGAGCGTGGGCCCGACGGGACCATTGCGCAGTTCGTCGCGCAGCTCGTCGTCGGTCACCTTCAAGCCGAGGCGATGCGCCTCCACCAGCAGCGCTTTCTGGCTCACGATCCTCTCCGCCACCTGCGGCACCAGGAAGGAGACGAACTGCACCGGCAATCCCTGCGCCTGCGCCTGCTTCTGCGCCTGCTTCTGGATCTCGGCCGTCGTGACCTCTTCGTCGCCCACGGTGGCATACACGCCCGCCGCGGTCGGGCTGCTGGTGCTGAAGAAGTCGAGCCCCGTGCCCGGGATCAGCGTGATCACCATGGCAAGGCAGATGAACAGGAGCATGGCGCCAAGGATCACCTTCTTGGCGAGGCTGGGTGTCTGCAGGAAACGAATCATGGGTTTGTAGAAGGCTCCAAAATGGGGGTGCAGAATGCCGTGCGGAATCCTTCATTATACGGGAAACGGCTTTGCCGGATAGCGCCGGCAGCCGGTCACATCCCGACGCGTACCCCATGGCGGGGTTCATCAGCGCTACGAAGGGGGATCAGCGCAGCTCAGCGCAACGCCGCGTCCCCTACTGAAGGGTCATGCTGAGGGACCGAGGGGCCCCGGCGTTTTCTCCAGCCGGGGTGTCGGTCGCGAAGCATCTCAGGTTTCCGTTCTATGACGTCATCTTTAAATGTTCATGACGTCAATGTTTATGACGTCATCGCCCTAGCGATGGTCGTTGTCGTCCGGATGTTCGTGGCGCCACTTCCAGTACGCCCGCTGTTGCTTCGCCCGCAGCCTGGCGTACGCCCGGTCGACCTTGTTTTCCGTCTGCCAGGTCTTATAGGAATGGTCTTCGCGGTCGTTCCAGTAATGGCACTCCTTGTGGTCGCTGTCCCAGTAGCCGTGCTTCCCTTCGCGCGCGGGACAGTGGTCCTTGGCCTGTAGCCCGACGGGCACGATCAGGGCCGCAAATAGCAGGAACGACACCAGGTACCGATGCAGTCGTTGCATGATTACTCCTCCGGCGCGGCGCCTTCGGACTGCGCGCCGCTGCTTCCGCTTGTACGCCCCGGTGCGCGGCCAGACTGTGCAATCTTGAACACCTTGGGCTTGCACCGCGGGGAGCGCGCCACGCGAACCCATCGGTTGGTCATGCTGAGCGCCCACCAACGTATGTGAGGTGTCATGCTGAGGCGACCGAGGGCCCCGCGCGTTCTCTCCAGCGCGGGTCTCGGTCCCGAAGCATCCGGCTTGCGAGTGCCGAGAATGGCCCGCCACGAAACCGGTTTGTTATAATCGTTGTGCCTTCCTGCGGAAGTCCTTCCCAGACATCGTGGGCGCGTAGCTCAATTGGCAGAGCAACTGACTCTTAATCAGTAGGTTGAAGGTTCAATTCCTTCCGCGCTCACCACCTTTTTACCTTGACGAACCTTCGGAAGGCGGGACTTCAGTCGCGCCGAAAAAGCGCCAGCGCGGCCAGCTTCCGGAGCCGGCCGGCGGAAGCGGCGTAGAATCAACTTGGCTGCCCTGCTCAACGGGGCTCTCTTCCGCAAAGAGGTCTGGCGATGAAAATCTTTAAGAATTTTGGCATGCTGTTGCTGGCCGTCTGGCTCATAGCGACGGGGCTGATACCGATCCTCCACCTCAGCTTTTCGGCCCTGGGCATTGTCATGGCCATCCTTGCGATTGCCGCCGGAGTTCTGATCATCATCGGACGCTAGCCGGACCTCGCCGGGTGCCCCACGCTCTCAGCCTTCCCTCAGCGCAGTCGAATGGGAGCCTGGTCTTGCTCGTGTGGTGATGCCGCCAGGCAGCGCCACTGGCCCATCCGGCATCTCACCTTACAGCCGCCACTCGTCCATGATGTGCTAGGAAAGAGATCTGCTAAAAAAGACTTGTCTATGAGATGGACTGCTTTCGATCGCGAGACCGCCGCCGCGCTCGCCGCGCACGTGCCCAACGTCGAGCACGCGCACGGGAATAATAATGACGCGCTCGATTCGGCGCTGGACCTTACGCGCGACGGCGCCACCAACTCGGCCGCGGCCGTGCTCGCGCCGGCGCGCGACAACCACCAGATCCTGGTCATCACCATGCGGACGAAAGCTGCGGCACAGCCCGGCTCCGCCGGCGACGTTCCCGCGCCCCAACCCAGTTCGTACGAGGCGGGTGGCTTCCTCGGCCTCTCCGACGATCCGGTGTACGAGCGCGACGACGCGAAGCGCAAGCGCTGAGCATTTAGCGTTCTAAGTCAACAGCAAACAGAAAAGCCCCGCGAGCGGGGCTTTCGTTTTAGATCTTCAGGTTGCGACTAGAAACTGAACGCCACGCCGCCACGCACCGAGCGTGCCGCCTGCACCAAGTACAGCGTCTGCCCATCGCGTCCCACGACCGGGACGTATCCTTGCGCCAGCAGGTTCCGGACGTCGACCAGCAACTCCATATGCTCCGGCAGGAAGGCCATAGCCGGAACGGGTTGCCGGATAAAGACGCTGAAGTAGGGATCGGCCTGCCCGGGCGAGGCGTCGAACCAATCGACGGGCGTGAGCGCGTGTCCCCCGCTCGCGAGGTCATTGGTCCAGCGATAGCTTGCCATCCAGCGTGTGCCGCTGCGCGGCAGCCGGCCAGAGAACTTCGCCGCGATGGCGTGCCGCCGCTCATTGCGCAGCGCGCGCTGCATATCATGCCAGTCCATGCCCTCACCACCGATCGCGATCACGCCGCCGGTGGCGTAGGCCAGCGTGGCGGTGAGCTCATCGGAAAAACGGTGTTGTAAGACGAGCCGTGCGCCGCTGGTATCCAGGTTGCCGCCATTCCAGGTGAAGGTGCTGGAGTAGACGTCGGGCAAAAAGTCGCCGGTATCGCCCGAGACGTTGCCCACGCCCACGAGCGCGGCGTCCGCGACGTGGTCGATGTATCCGGCGGCTTGCAGGCGGGTGTTACCGAAGCGGCGCGAGAGCGAAAGCTCCTGGTGGCGCGCGCGCTCGAGTACGGGACGGTCCCCCTCGAGCGACATCCGCGGACCAGCCTCGGTGAGGTCAGCCGGCGCGGTGTCAAAACCCTTGGCCGCGCGCATCATCGCTGAGGGCTGCGAGCTGGCGTAGCGATATTCCAGCACGGTGTCGGGCGTGAGGTGAACGTCCACCGTCCCAAAGGGACGTAGCGTGCTCACGTGGCGCGCGAACTGCACGGTCTGGAACTCGCTGCCGGCGGTGATCTCGATGGTCTCGGTGACCGTCATGGTATTGCTGGCGGTGAGCGAGAAGGCTTCGAGGGCGCCATACTGCGGCGCGTTGGCTCCGCGCGCGAAGCGGCGCGCGGTGAGCGCGATCTCCGGACGCGAGCTGCCCATCTGTTGCGCGTAGCTGGCGCGGATCACCCCGCCGGGCGTGCCGTTGCCGTAGCCCACGTTGCCGCGGAAGGCGAGTGTGCCCGAGGAGAACATGGACTGCTCGAGCGAGAAGTGGGTACTGGCATCGGCGCTCGAGCCAAAGCCCGCCGCCTCGGCGCCGCCCACGAAGGTCACGTGCGCCTTGAGCCGGCGATCGTCTTCGCGCTCGGAACTCGCGACCACCACCGACTGTCCATCATCGAGCACACGCAAGATGGGACGATTCCCTACCGAGCGCAATGTCCACTTCCATTCTTCGTCGTCGGTCGCGGCGCCGCGCCGCTGCGGCAGCAACTGGATGGCTTCGAACAGGGTGTTGAGTGTGAGGTTGACGAGCTGGTGAGCGCCGGCGGCGAGTTGCACGTTCTCGCGCAACGAGGGCAGGAAGGCCGAGGCGGTGGCGCGCACCCGGTATTTGCCGGCGGGAAGCTCGCCGGCGGAATACTGTCCCCGCTCGTCGGCGTACACCCGCTTGCCGGGACCCCCGGCGGCGGGACTGATGTCGATGACTGCGCCCATCTGCCCGACGCCGGCGGAATCCCGCACCGCACCGGAGATGCTGGCGGGCCCCGAACCCGCCCACGCCGGCGCAGCGAGCGCCGCCAGCGTCAACCACAGCGCCACAGATTGTGGGAACCTACGGGCCAATCGCAACCTCACAGCGAAGGATCGAAGACGCTTTGCGCCCATCTTCCCTGCTACCGCACGGTTACTCGACCGAGAATTTCGCGGTCGGGCTCACCGTCTGCTTCGATATCTTGTCGTCGATCTTGATGGTGATCAGGTATGTGCCCGGCTCCAGCTTGTCGAGGCTGAAGGTTTTCTCGAGCGTCATTTGGTCGCCGATGTTGCCCATCTGCGCGGTCGCTTCGGTGGTGTGCAACACCGCCTTGTTGGTGGCGGTGTTGACCACGTCATAGTCCACCGTCGCTTCCGGCTTGTTGGTCTTCGGGTCGATGCCCAGGTTGTAGACCTGCATCCAGAAGTTCACGCGCTGCGCGCGCTTGAAGGTAGCGGGTTTGCCGTCTGCCGCATCCAGCCGCGGACGCACCTTGGTGTTGCCGATGACGAAGTTTCCGCTGCCGATGTTCTTCGAGGGCACCTTCTCCATCTGGTCGGCCAGGATCAGGCTGGAATACGCCAGCCGGTCTTCGTCGTAGGTGGGCACCGTCACGCCGCGGTTCCACGTGCCCAGGCGGTCGCCGTTCACGTCTTTTACCACCACGTCGAGGCGATAGCGCCCCGGGCGCAGCGGGATTGCCTTCCAATAGAGCGAAGAATTCTCCTGCGTCTTGGCCAGAAGGTCATTGGGAACGTCGACTTGCACGGTGTCTTCGAAGGTCTGCACGATGCGGCCGGTCATGGTCGAGATGCGGCCGAAGATGTTGATCACGCCGCGCTGGATGCCGTCTTTCGCCGCGAAGGTGATGTCTTTGTTCTTCACCTGCACCGTCACCGGCACCAGCACCGTGTCCGAGGTCACGCGCACGAAGTCGGTGCGCACGTCGAACGGCATCAGGTTGTAGCGGATCTTGTGGCTGACGATCTCATCGAGTTCCTTGAACTTGATGGCGGGCGCCTTCTGCAGCTTGTAGAAGGTGTTCATCCGGTCGAAGAACTTGCTGTTGTCATTGACAGCTTCGAATGGGTTCCGGCCCAGCCGCTCCGCCGACCCGCGAGTGAAGCGGTCGGCTTTGCCCGTCATGCCCATCTCCTCGTACATGGTCAAGCCGCCGTTCGGGGTGTGCAGCAGCGCGTCTTTCTCCGAGCGGTCCATCGTCATACGATATTCACCGCTCATGCTGGGATCGACGAACTCGATCTCGATCTCTTGCCCGATGTCCTGGAGATAGCGATAACGCCAGATCTCAAAGGGGAACGTGGAGGTCGAGCCGCCGCCCTCCTGCATGGGACGCTGGTAGTAGCCGCCGCTGGGGTGGGAATCCACCTCATCGGGCGCCCCGAAGACGATGTAGATGCGTCCCCGGTCGGTGCGCCAGCCCTGCTTGCCGGATGCATAGTGCTCGTTGGCGTAAGCGATGCGGCGGTAGTGCTCTTCCTTGAATTCGTTCTCGATGGTGTCGGGCGTGGGATCGCGACGCAGCCAGAATTGCTCAATGAACTGGTCGCGCTCTTCATCGTTGGAGAGCTGTTTGAAGGCCGCCAGCTCTTCCCCGGTGATGATGTAGAGCACATCCTCTTTCAGCCACTTCTGGTAGGTCTTGCTCAGCTCCTGCTTGAGCGACTTCTCGTTCTCTTTCTTTTGCTTGTCGCTCAGCTGCCGCTTCAGCGGATCCGGCTCCTGCGCTGCCCCGGCTTTGGCGGCGGGGGGCTGGGCCTCTGTCGTCTGGGCCCGCAGCCATCCACCGCTCAGACCGACAAAAACCATCAGGACAAATGCCGCAACCGGACGTCGTTCATGGAAACTCATACGCAGACACTACTCCTTCAGAAGCGCACCTCGAGATGCATATATTGTAGGTTCAATCGCTTTGACTGGCAAGACAGAGCGTCTCCGCAAAAGATGCTTCACCCCATACCCTTAGACCGCCCGCGAAGGCCGGGGTTGCGCATTATTCGACGCCTGGACATTTTGCAACGCCCCCGATTTCTCCTCTCGTAAGTCCCGGCGGGTCACAGGTATAATCCCGGTGGGCACCCTAAACATCCTGCAGCGAAACGGAGAGCAGTCGCAAGCCGGCTTGCGGTCCTCTTGCGCCGCGAACCGAGGGATGGCTAGGTGGGCGCCTGAGGTGGGTGAGCGGCCGACGCGCGCCGTCCCGCACGTCGTCGGACGCGAGGGCGTAGCG